>NZ_JBHWVI010000023.1:0-65797 GCF_042737005.1 Streptomyces sp. NPDC060027 | reverse complement strand
AGTACATCCAGTACGAGGACTTCCGGCCGGCACACCGAGAGCACGCACCGGGCGCCGCTCCTTGACGGGCAAACGTTGCCTGCCGCGGCACTAGTTCGCGTTGATGTTGCCGGCGTAGACGTTCTTCGGGGTGACGATCTCTGTGACGGCCCTGGCGAGCAGCGTGGACGGCTCCTGGCCGTCGTGCGAGGCGTCGGTGTTGAGCATCAGGACGAGGGTGGCCTTCTTCGACGGCAGGTAGACGGTCACGGTCTCGTATCCCGGCAGGGAGCCGTTGTGCCCGATCCATCCGCTGGCGTTGAAGATGCCGAGGCCGTAGCTCGTGCCCGGGAAGCCGGTCGGCAGCGTCTTGAGGCGCTGTGCCTGGGTCTTGGGGCTGAGCAGGGTGCCGGTGGCGACGACCTTGGCCCAGCGGCGCAGGTCGTGCAGGTTGGAGATCATCGCTCCGGCCGCCCAGGCCCAGCTGGGGTTCCAGTCGGTGGCGTTCGCGATGCCGCCGTTCAACGTCTGGTCGGTGTAGCCCTGCGGGTGCGGTTCGGGGAACTCGTTCCCCTTCGGGAACAGCGTGTGGTGCAGGTGAGCCGGGCGGAGAACCCGCTTGTCGATGAAGTCGCCGAGCTTTCGGCCGCTGACCTTCTCGATCACCAGGCCGAGCAGGATGAGGTTGGAGTTGGAGTACTGGAACTCCGCGCCGGGAGCGAAGTTGTTCGGATGCCTGTAGCCGTACGCGAGCAGTTCCCGCGGGGTGAAGGTGCGCTGCGGGTTGCTCAGCAGGTCGTGTTCGAAGTCCGCGTCGGCGGTGTACGGGAACAGGCCGCTGCGCATCTCGGCGAGCTGGCGCAGGGTGATGTGGCGTCCGTTCGGTACGCCCTTGATGTAGTCGGAGATCGGGTCGTCCAGCCCGATCCGATGGTCGTCGACGAGTTCGAGCAGCGCGGTGACGGTGAAGGTCTTGGTCTCGCTGCCGATCCGGACGTAGGAGTCGACCGCCATCGGCTCACGGGTGGCGGTATTCGCGACACCGGTCGCGCGGACGTAGTTCCCCTTGCCCGGCATCCACAGTCCGACGACCACACCGGGGATGTCCGCCTCCTGGCGGACGTCCTCGATCGCCTTGTCGAGCCGGGCGGTCAGCTCGGGGCCGAGTCCGTGCCGGGGACGGTGGTCCTCGTCGTACCGGTCGGCGCCCGCCGGGCGGAGGGCCCCTGTGGGGACCCCCGGGGCATGGACGGCCGCGGCGGGGGTCGCTGTCATCGGGGCCAGCACGGACGCCACGAGCAGTGCTGCGGCGAACGGGCGGCGGTAGGTGGTACGTCGCATGTCGGGGCGCCTCTTCCGGGTCAGGGGAGCAGACGGCAACAGCACCACCCGGACCCACGACCGCGACCCCGGTCCGATCCGCGTTCCGGCGAGTCCACTCGATCGGAGTTACACGGATCGGCGATCCGGCCCTGGCCCGGACCGCCACGGTTCGGGCCGGCCGGCCCCGATCTTGCCGGCCGGGATGGTCGGGATGGGCGGACCCGATTTTGCCGGCCGGGCCGGTCGGGTCGGCCGGGCTGGTCCGGGGTGGGTGGCGGGTCCACGGGTGGGCCCCAGCCACTCATGCTTCTGTGAGGACCGGAGGACCGGAGGACCGGGGGACCGACCGGGCAAGCCCCTCCGGTCCTCCGGCCCTCCGGTCCTGCGCTCGTACCGCTCATGCCGTAGGCAAATGGGCTACGACATGAGGCGGCTATGGCGGAAACAGCCATCCCATCGCGGCAAGGCTCTTGTCGACGTACTTGCCTCGTTCCGTCTCGATGCCGTGTGCCAGATCCTCGAAGACACTGCACCTGGCATAGAACACGGCGCGCTCGCTGAGAGCCGCGAGGTCGTTGGCGTCGGTTCGATAGCTGCTGATGGCGGCGCGGGCAGCGGCAGGGCCGAGATCGCGGTAGAGAAGCCCGAAGTCGTAGGCCGGATCGACGACGGCTGCATCGCTCCAGTCGATGATGCCGGTCACCGTCCACGCGGCCGGGTCGATGAGAACGTGTTCGATCCCCAGATCGTTGTGGGAGAACGTCGGAACGCATCCATCGTGCGGTGGTGCGGCATCCAAGAACGCCTCGACGGGTCGGCGGTGGGCCGCCGGTACCTGCCCGGCTACCGTCACATAGTTCTCCGTGGCCTCATGTCGCCACTCGGCCAGCGGCTGGTGGTCCGCGTCCACCAGATCGGCCAGCCGTTCGATCGGAACAGCATGCAGCGCGGTGAGCAGCTCGCCGAGCGTGGCGGCGATCGACGGGCCGTGGGCCGATCGCTGGTGCCGCGGCATGTCCAACAGTGGCGCGCCGGGGAGCTTGCGGTAGGCCAGACATCCCTGCTCCGCGACCGTGAACGCCGGTTCGGGGACGGGCAGCGGCGAGATAGCGGCGACGGCAGCAAGCACGCGGGCCTCGTGACCGACCAGGGCGGTCCGCCGTGCCAGGTCGGGCTCCTTGCTGAAGCGCACGATCAGCTCACCGTTGACCTCGTACGCCAGGTTGTCCAGGCCCTCGCCGAGCGGCACGACGGAGTCGATCTGATAGTCGAGCATGTGCGTAGCCACGACGCTGCGGACGTCTGCGACGCGGTCGCCGCTGCGACTGGTCATGTACCGGCCCTGTCAATCGACCGCATGAGGCAAGCGGTGGTCATCGGGTGGTCATCGGGTGGCCGCACGGTCGTCGGCCAGCCACCCAAAGGCGCGGATGCATCCCTTCAGCCACGGTTGAAGCGGCCAACTCAGGCGGGGCGGTTGGCGGCACACGTCGACTACGTCGCTTGACCGCCTATGGATACGTTCGCAGACGTCTGTCCGGCCGGTGAGGGAAGTCGTGGAGGCCGCGGGTGGTCAGGAGGGCGGCAGAGGCTGCTCCGTCCAGACTGTCTTGCCGTCGTGGGTGTAGCGGGTGCCCCACCGCTCCGTGAGCTGCGCGACCAGGAAGAGCCCGCGTCCGCCCTCGTCCGTGCTGAGGGCCCTTCGGAGGTGAGGGGACGTGTGGCTGGCGTCGGACACCTCACAGATCAGACAGTGGGTACGGATGAGGCGCAGGGTGACGGGGCCGTCCGCGTACCGGTAGGCGTTGGTGACGAGTTCGCTGGCGACCAGCTCGGTGGTGAAGGCCAAGTCCGACAGCCCCCATTCGGCCAGTTTCGCCGTGGTCAGCTCCCTGGCGCGGGCAGGAGCGGTCGCTTCCAGAGGCAGGTGCCAGGTGGCGAAGTTCTCCGGCGGCAGTACCCGGGTACGGGCCATGAGCAGCGCGATGTCGTCCGTGGGGCGGCGGTCCGTGGGCACCAGCGCTTCGACCACCCCGTCGCACGTGCGCTCCAGAGCGTCGGCACTGGGGGCGAGACATTCCTCCAGGTTCTCCAGCGCGGCATCGATGTCGCCGTCGCGCGCCTCCAGGAGGCCGTCGGTGTAGAGCGTGAGCACGCTGCCCTCAGGGAGGTCCAGGTGGTACATCTCGAACGGCAGTCCGCCCAGGCCGAGCGGTGGACCCGCGGGCAGGTCGAGCACGGTCACCTGGCCGTCCGGCGTGGACACCAAGGGTGCCGGATGGCCGGCGCGTGCCAGGGAGCATTGCCGGGAGACCGGATCGTAGACCGCGTAGACGCACGTGGCCCCGAGCACCTGCTCGATCGCCGACTGGTTGCCTTCGGCGTTCGTCTCCACCTCGGCGGCCAGCAGACTGACCAGATCGTCCAGCCGGGCCACCACCTCGTCCGGTTCCAGGTCGAGGCTGGCCAGGGTGCGCACGGCGGCGCGCAGGCGCCCCATCGAGGCCGCGGCGTGGATTCCGTGGCCGACCACGTCTCCCACGACGAGGGCGACTCGGGCCCCTGACAACGGGATCACGTCGAACCAGTCACCGCCGATGCCCGGTTCACCGCTCGCCGGCAGGTACCGGCAGGCCACCTCGACGGCCGGCAGGTCGGACACCGTGCCCGGCAGCAGACTGCGCTGCAGAGTCAGAGCGGCGCTCTGTTGCTGGGTGAAGCGGCGCGCGTTGTCGATACAGACGGCCGCACGCGAGGAGAACTCATGGGCCACCGCGGCATCGTCGTCCTCGAAAGGCTCCGAATGCCGCACTCGCCACAGACTCACTACGCCCAGTACCAGGCCGCGTGCCATCAGGGGCACCGCGATCAGGGAATGAACGCCGAGACCCAGGGCGATCTCGATCCGCCGCCGGTCCATGGCGTACCACTCGGGGCGGAGGGACAGCAGCCGTTCGAGAACCGGGCGACGCTCGGCCAGGCACCGCGCCTGCGGGGAATCCGGAAGGAGCGGGACCACGTCGCCCTCCTGGAACGGGACCCGTGGTTCCGGGGGCGAAAGGGCCACTCGCAGGAGCGCACCTGCCATGTCCAAGGGCAGTTCTTCACCGAGTGCCACCGGCTTCAGGAGGTCCACCGAGCAGTAGTCGGCCAAGCCGGAGACGGCCACCTCGGCCAGTTCCCGGGCCGTCTGCGTCACGTCCAGTGAGGTTCCGATCCGGGCGCTCGCCTCGTTCAGCAGAGTGAGCCTGCGACGGGCCCGGTAACGCTGGGTCACGTCCTCGATCGTCTCCGCCACGCCGAGAACCCGGCCCGAGGAGTCTTCCATCCGGAACGCGGAGACGGACACCATCCGTTCCCGCCCCGGAGCATGGCGGGTGCGCGCCGACTGCTCTGTGAAGATCAACGGCTCGCCGGTCTCCAGGACGTGGCGTACCCGCTCCTCGGCCGGACCCGCGTCCTCGTCGACCAGGAACTCACCGGAACGGCGGCCCACCAGCACCGCGGCGGTGATGCCGCTCGCCTTTTCGATCGCACGGTTGACCCGAATCACCTGCCGGTCCGGGCCGTGGATGGCCAGACCGATCGGGGACCGGTGGTACAGGCCGTCCAGCAGCGCACGGTCCCGCTGCCAGGCGACGACTTCCACGGCAGGGGCACCGACCAGGAACCACTCTTGACGATCTCCGTCGCGGGTGATCGCGCGGGCCCGGAAACCCATCTCCACACGCCGTCCGTCGTGGTGCCGGACGGGCAGGACTCCGAACCAGCCCCCTGCCCTCATGGCGTCCACGACGACGGACCGCGCGACCGGCAGGTCACGGGCGTCGACCAGGAGGTCCCGCCACGCCCGTCCGATCACTTCCTTGGCGCGGTAGCCCAGCAGCTCCTGCGCACGTGCGCTCCAGCCGACCACTGTGCCGTGATCGTCGAGCACGGCCGAAGCGGCGTGCCCCAGGGCGAACGGATCCTCCGGACTCTCACTGAAATGCATCGACGGTGTCCCCATAACCACCACTCTGTCTCCGTGACTCCGATGTTCCTCCTCCCGGTCTCCGTCCGCGACTCTCCCGTTCCTCTCGGCTCGGCGGTTCGACAGGAGTGACATGGCGGAGTCGCCATGGCGCGTGTTCACGGCCAGCCCCGCCGCAAGCACGGGTCCCGTTGGGCGAATCACGCTGAGGTGTCGTGGAATGGACCACCGACGAGATGGTCTGCACATGCGAACGGGTGACCGTTGGCGCTGTGCTGGGTCCTGAAACGCACTGGCCACATGTCTTCGCCGTGATGAGGGCTCTTGCAGGCCGCTTCGGGGATGAAGGCGTTCGCCTGGTCGTGGCACTTGACTGACGCCGCGGAGCATGACTCTTACCGCGAGGGGACGCCGTCAGCCCCGTCTCACGAATCGACCCGCACTCGGCGACTCTCCCCATACACGGCGGCAACGTGGATGGGGTCTGCGAACGCGGTTTGACGATCCATGTCAAGCCGTGCTCACAGACCTTTCTGTGGCAAGTGTTCGAGAAGGTGGCTCCTGTTCCCGGGCCATGAGTCCTCGCGGTCTTCCACTAGGGCGTGTGTCGAATGTGGATCCTGAACATGGGGTGATCTTGGTTCGTGGCACGTGGAGATCTGACGGACGCGCAATGGGCGGTGCTGGAACCACTGTTGCCGAAGGGCAAGAAGCCCGGACGGCCGCCGACCTGGGCCAGGCGGCAGCTGATCGACGGCATACGGCTCCGGGTCCGCACCGGCGTCCCCTGGCAGGAACTGCCAGCCGAATACGGACCGTGGGGCCGGGCGTACGACCTGTTCCGCCGCTGGCAGCGGGACGGCACCTGGCATCGGATCTTCACCGAACTCCAGGCCCAGGCCGACGCGAAAGAGCTGATCAGAGCTGATCACCTGGGACATCAACATCGACTCCACCGTCGTCCGGGCCCACCAGCACGCCGCCGGAGCGAGGGAAAAGGGGAGCTACAGAAGGACCCCCCCGGCGGCGTCACCGTCGAGCCGGATGACCACGGGATCGGGCCTCGCGCGGCGGCCTGACCACCAAGTTGCACCTGGCCGTCGAACAGGGTCAGAAGCCCATGTCCATCGTGATCACGGCCGGACAGCGGGGCGATTCCTCGCAGTTCGAGCCTGTTCCGGGCAAGGTCCGTGTCCCGCGTCGTGGGCCGGGTCGGCCGCGCACCCGACCCGATCGTGTACGGGCCGACAAGGGGTACGCCTCCCGGAGGAACCGCGCATATCTGCGGCGACGCGGGATCCGCTGCACCATTCCGGACAAGGCCGACCAGGCCCGCAACCGCAAGAAGCGCGGCTCGCGCGGCGGCCGGCCGCCGAAGTTCGACCCACGGGACTACAAGGCTCGGCATGCGGTCGAGTGCGGCATCAATCGCCTCAAAGGCACCGAGCGGTGGCCGCGAGGTACGACAAGCTGGCGGTCCGCTATGAGGCGACCGTCCTCGTAGCAGCCATCAACGTGTGCCTGTGACCACTCACACGGCACACTCCATGCACACCAGTTGATCCCGATCGTCCCATGACTCGGTGACGGTGAAGCCGAACCGTTCGTACAGAGCGATGGCCCCAGTCCGCCAGTTCCACACCGACAGCCGCACGGTGCCCACGCCGCTTTCCGCAGCATGCGCGAGCGCAGCACCGAGCAGGCCCGACGCAATGCCCCGGCCCCGGAATGCCGGGTCCGTCCAGAGCCTCTTGATCTCCGACCGCCCGTCGGCGGGGGCGGTCACCACCAGACAGCCAACCGCGGCGCTCCCGCTCAGAGCCACCAGCACGACATCGTCGACGAACGCGATCCGCGGGTCCGAGATCTCCGCCCGGTAGCGGTCTGGCAGCCCGTCCACATCAGCAACGACCTCACCCTTCTCGGCCTCCGTCCGCAGATGGTAGGCCGCCAGCAACGCGGCCAGCCCGTCCTCGACGGACTGAGTCCGGCCCGGCCAGCGGACCATGGAAACCTCGCGTTGATCAGTCATGACGTCAGCATCACACGACACAAGGCAGGCTCAACCTGAGCCCCTCGGACCACTTCCGACACACGCCCTAGGAACGCGCAGCGGGCCGTCGAGAAGTTCGTCCGTGTTGTGGGCGGGGTCGTCACCCGAGCTGGTCATCCACGCGTGGATCCGCTCGATCGCGTCACGACGTGGGGTTCCGGTCAGGGCGAGGGTCTTCTCTGCCGCGGGCCGTTGAGCGCGGACTTGCCCGGCATCGGGAAGGAAGTCCCCGAACCGGCCCGGCAGCCGCAGCGTCGCCTCGGGACCCAGCGCGTAGGCCAAGGCGGAGAACGGTCGACCTTGCGCGCCGTGGCCGCGAACAAGCCCTCCTCGACATCGGGGGGAAACTGATCCATGACCGCGTCGCGCAGCTTCTCCGCGTGGCCGGAGTCGTCGTGGCAGGCGTCGAAGAACGCACTCAGCCGGAGGGCGTCCTCGTCGGCGCTCCAATCGCCGGGAGAGCTCGTCGACGAACTGAACAGGGATGGCCGCGCCTTGCTTCGCCACCAAGCCAGCGTCCCAGGCACGTCACGGTGCACCGGTGCCACCTGAAAACAGGCGCGGTCGCTTCGGTCATCGAGAACGAGTCGGCCGCCCTCGGCCGACTCGCCGCCGCGGTCCCGGCTGAACTCCACGACGAATGGCAGGACTTCGACCGCCGTTGCCTCTCCGAAGTCTCCATGGCAGAACTCCTCACCACCGAACCAGCCGAGGACGACCACCAGCTTCCTCCACAGCCGGAAACCTCGTCAGCTCGGCCGGTGACAACACCACTCGGCGGGACACCGTCCTGAGATCGCTTCCAGATCGAGCGGCGACGCTCCCACGACCCGGTCGGTATCGCCGCCAACTCGGCCTGAAGCCCTGCAACTAGCCGAAGCAAGGTTGGTCGATCACCGTGCGGGGAGGGTGGTGACTCTCTCAGCGCGGGCCCGTGGGAAACTCGGCACATGATTCTCAGGACCGTTGCCCGTGCAGCCGCACTGACTGCAATCGCTACTATCGGCTCGCTCACCCTATCCGCCTGCGGAAGTGGCATAAGTGGGGGCGGCGGACAGACGAATTACGTAAGCGGTGCGGACGATATCTCGACGGTCGCAAAATCCGATAGGAGCCCTGTCGGCTCTATCGAGGGCGAGACCCTTAAAGGCAAGCATCTTGATGTTCGCGACCTCCGGGGCAAGGTCGTCGTTATTAATATCTGGGGCTCATGGTGTCCACCTTGCCGAGCGGAAGCTCCGTACTTCAACAAGGTCGCCAAAGAAATGAAGAGCAAGGGTGTGGAATTCGTTGGAATAAACACCCGTGACAGCGGAAAGCGTCTGCCGAGGGCATTTGAGAAAGAATACGGAGTGTCGTATGAGAGCTTGTACGATCCGACTGGAAAGCTGATCCTTTCAGGATTCCCTAAGGGGACGGTGAGTATTCAGGGAGTCCCTGCCACTGTCATTCTGGATAAAGAAGGAAAAATCGCGGCCCGGACGTTCGGAGGTGTCGATGGCACCAAGCTTCACAAAATGATCGATCCTGTGGTCGCGGAGAAATAGGCGATTTCATTTCATTGCGTATCTCGACAGGGTCGACCTGTGTTGCGATTGCAGCCCTGGTTTCTGGGTGGCGAGAAGTCTGACTTGAAACCTCCGAAGCCTGCTGTCGGCATCGGATCGAGTGGCGACAGGGCTTGGGTTGGGGCGGGCTGATGCTGTCTGTTTCTCGGGGGCGCAGTCGCCGCCCACCGCCACGCCGGGGCGAGGCCTGACGGGAGCTTGAGCCGCTCTCTCTGTCGCCGAGCCGGATCGGCGCTCCTGCGTTCGAGAGCGCCGCGCGCTCGTCTGCTGCGCGGGGCCGCTCCGTCGTGGCATCGGCGGATCGGCTTGAAATGGGCCAAGTGGTACGAATCTAAAATCGCAGGCACGCCGATTGTTCCGACATCGAGTTTGAGTCAGTCACGGTTGTTATCGCGCCGTCTTCTTGCTTCGAGGGCCGGCCCCGGGGGGCTCTGCGGCAGGCACAGCGCTGCGAGATCTCGGTGCATCGAGCGCTCGCGAAAGTGACGCCTCGGATTCCGGATTCCGAGTCGAACCTGGAGGAATGGGCACCCACGAGACCGGGTGGAGATTCCGGTTGCGTGATCCCATGCCCTCTTGTCCCGCGGGGTCGCCCATACCCTGTCGATGCACCGTAGGGCAAGGCGGCGCGCCGTTGTCCCGCAGGCGCAGCGGAATTCAAATGTCTAAATTCGGGCAATCGGGCTATTCTATCATATCTTTTAAACCCAGTGGCTCTGCAGGGCGCGTTCGAGTAAGTTCATTTTAACTTTTAGTGCCGCTAATATTGGAGATAAAGTGAACTTTTCTTTTCGTAAGCGCTCGATAACTGTGCTCGCAGCAGCTGCTGTCATGACGGGCGCTGCTCTGACGCTCGGCGCGGGCTCGGCTGCGGCGGGCCCGAGCGGCATCACGTTCTCGGTGGGTTCTCTGCAGAGTGACGGCTCTCGCACTATCACCATCAAGGAGGACGGCACTACCGCCGGCGTCGTCAAGTGGACAGCCGACGGGGACACGTTGACCGCGAAAGACTCCTATGCCGACGGCTACGGAATCTCCGGATACGTGACCGCCAACCCGTATCTCATCGCCGACACGGGGGGTCACAACTCTCCGTACACGGCCACTGCGCACAGGGACCTGACCGAGAACGTGACCTACACGTTCTGGGGTTGCATCGGCAGCAACAGCATCGGTCTCACCTGCTCCAACGTCTACAACGTCACGTCGTAGCAAGCAAGGCGCTCCGAAGTCCCCGTGGATCCCGTCAAGATGTCCTCCTGCTTGTCTCGGCCCGAGGCCACACTGAGGTCACACCGAGAGTTGACAGTCGCGTCGGCATGAGCACTGTTCAGCGATCCAGGCGGAGCGGGTACGGGCTGATGAAACTCCTGGCAGGCCTCAGACTTTGGGTGCCTGCCAGGAGGCTTTCGCGGTTGATGAGTCGGATTCCGTGGTGGGTCAGCGCACGCGGTGCTGTCGCCTTGCTCCTCCCATCGGATCAGAAGTCGGACGGTGTCCCGCCGAGCGGTGTTGTCACCGGCCGAGCTGATTGGGTTTCCGGCTGTGGAGGAAGCTGGTGGTTGTCCTCGGCTGGTTCGGTGGTGAGGAGTTCTGCCATGGAGGCTTCGGAGAGGTAACGGCGGTCGAAGTCCTGCCATTCGTCGTGGAGTTCAGCCGGGACCGCGGCGGCGAGTCGGCCGAGGGCGGCGGGGTCGGGGAAGACCTGCACGACGTCGGCTCGCCGTTTGGTCTCCCGGTTCAGCCGCTCCAGCGGGTTGGTACCCCCCCAGATCTTCCAAGGCCCGGTCGATGCGCCGGCGCCGCGTGCGCGCCTCCGGTTGAACTGCTCGTTCACTTCGGAGACTTGCGCGGTGTCCTGCCCTTGTTCAGGGAGCAGTCACCAACAGTGGTGCACGCCCCGGGCAGACACCCGCGCGTTCACGCCGCTTGAACAGCTACACCGCCACAGGGGACATGACCCGCGAGGCAGTGCAACGAGCGGTCGCCACAGTGCGATCCCTCTGGCAAGCCCAACGAGTCGAACCCTCGGGAGACCTGTGAAGGTCCCTGGACGTCACCGGGACGGCACGTCGGACCTGGGTCACGGATGGAGTCTGTCAACGCGGCATGATGATCCATGTAAAGCCGTGCTCACAGACCTTTGCGAGCGTGTGCACCGCACGGATCCCGCGTTGCGGTTGTTCCATGACGTACAGCGTGGTTGCCGGCCGGTGCGCGTGGCCATCCATTTTCACTGCCGTTCCGCCCCCTGGCCGACCGGTGGGACCGCCGCCCCGTCGCGCCGATCGGGCTCGCGGTGGTGACAGGCACCCCATGACTTGAGGGGCTGCTCTCCGCGCCCGATCAGGGCCACTCGGCGTGAATCTTTCCCGTGCTGGCGTCGAGGACCGTGTTCGTCGGGTCGCAGCCGCCGCCGTCCTCGTCGGGCGTGCACCCCGTGTCGGTGACGCTCACGGACCACACCACGAGCCAAGGTCCCTGCCAGCCCTTTGCGCGTTCGGTCTTCAACACGTCGGCGTGGATCCGCAGGCCACGGGGATCGGCGCCGTTCCGTTGCTGCTCCTTGCGGACGATGTCCTCGGCTTGTTCGGCCGGGATCAGCCGCGCCGGGAGTTTCACGTGCCTGGGTCCGAGGTCGACCAGCATCTGGGAGACACGGCCTGAGCGGTTGATCTGCACGTCGAGGCTTCGTGGCATGGCCACCCCGCGTTCCTCGAATCTCCATGACGTGAGCCACCCGAACTCAGCTTTGCTGCCGACGGGTTGCGTCTCATGCCTGGAGGCAGTCGCCGCCCAAGGGTAGTGGGTCTTCATGTAGGAGCGAGCGATGCGGTACGCGTCCCGGGCGTCATGGGGTGTGGTGGCGCCGGGGACGGGGAAGCTTGCCCGGGTCGGGTGCGTGGAGTCCTCGAAGCTCACGCTCAGTTGACGCCCGCCTGGCCACATCAGCTGCGCGGGAAACGAGTCGGCGATCTGGATGGACATCCAGCCGTTGTAACCGTCGAGGCCGGGGCTGACTCGCACGGCATCGACGCGGTAGTGATCGCCGAAGGCCTGACGTATGGCACGCTCGGCGGCCTTCCGTTCGTCGCCCCGTGCGTCGTGACTGGTGGAGCCGTCCACGTGGTCAGCGGTGATCGCCGCCTGGAAAACGGTCGTCCCGGCCACGGCGAGCACTCCCGCCACGAGCAGCGTGGGCTTGGCCCATGAACACCAGTCGACGCGGCCCCGCACCAGCATGAGCGCGACGGCCGCGCCCATTACACCCCCGCTGACGTTCATCTCGACATCGGCGCTGTCGCAGATGCCGCTCACGAACGGGGCCAGGGCCTGGGCGAGTTCGATAGCGCACGGCAACACGAGCACACCGGCAAGCACGGGCAGCGGACGCCGTAGAGCCAGAACACCGAACAGGCCGAGCGGGACGAACATAGCCAGGTTCCACAAGCCTTGCGTGGTGTTCAGCGGTTCGGTGATCTCATGGTTGATCACGCATGAGGCCGGCCCCGACTCGCCGCCCCGCAGTGCGAGGGTGACGCCGAAAACGCCGGTCAGACAGAACACCAGGAGAAACCACCAGACCGCGTGATGCACTTCGCGGCGATGGGCGACAGCCGACGCGGACAGCCCCACAACTGTGGCGACGACAGCGAGCCCGGCCAGGAACCAAACGTCGTCACCGAAGACAGCGCCAAACAAATCCTTGCTCTTCTCTCGCTCGGTGCCCAAAGCGCCCCCGAGGGCGACTCGGGGGCGCACACGAATTGCCGTCAGGTCAGCACTTGGCGATAGGGGTCTGGCGCTTGTCCTGGCCCCGCTGCTGCAGGAGTCCGATCGACGAGGTGCACTCCAAGTTCATGCGACCGAAGTTCCAGGACTTCCCCTTGGAATCACCGGACCTCATCGTGAAGTAGCTGCTCCAGTGCTCACTGCCGTTGCGGGTGTAGCCGAGTTTGAGCGAAACACTGCCACCGCTGCTCTTCTCGTAGCGGGTGTAAGCGCGTGTGTAGTTGTCGACGGTCTTCTTGCCGTGCACCATCCATCCGTTTTCCAGCTTCGTGCAACGTTCCCGCGGATCCCCGGTGTGCCCGCCATGATCGCAGTCAATGTGCTGCGCGGAAGCAAGGCCCGACGGCTCGTCGGGCAAGGTGTCGACATCGTCGGTCTGGTCGGCATCGCTACCGGAGTCAACGGTCGTCGCAGTGCTGGTCGGAACGCTGTCAGCGGCGTATCCGCTGGCCGGGGTCATGGCGAAAGCGAGCGAGATAAAGAGAACGGCGGATCTGCCGCCCTTACGCACGGAGCGCATCGAAGAATCCTCCCCTGAATTCCATCGGGACAGGTGACGCCCACGGGCGACACTGAAGTCGGGACGGAACGCGGGAAGCGATCAAGGCCGATGGCATGCAGGAATGGCCGATCAAGCGGCACAAAAAATACTCCCCCGAAAAGACGCCACCGATGTCTTCGATCGGCGCGCGCTCCGATGGCCTGGTCAGGGCCCCGAGCATCATGTTGATCATAAATCATCAACAGGGCTATATCGAGGTGCTCTTGATTACACGTCAATGCCGTTGTTGTAACGTGGAGCTCTGAATTCCGCTCGGTAGTTGCGGAGGTATCCGCTCCTCTTTCAGAGGCCGGTCGGGTGGCTGGAGAGCCATTCGGGGTGCAGCGCGCGGAGTCGGTGTCGCTCCTCGGGCGTGGTGAGGATGACGTCTGCGCCGCCGTCGTAGGGATGGTAGATGCGTCGTAGTTCCTTGTCGGTGAAGAACACTTCGACGAGTGCTTCGTCCGCGACAGCGCGCAACAGGTCATCGACGCAGCCGTGTTCCCACGGGCGCCGGTCGGCGTAGAGACGTGTGTGGGTGTGGAACTCCGGGTCGGGGTCGTCCTCATCCGACTCGATCCACCAGCGGATGCCGTCGGGGTGGAGTGTCGGTCGTGGTGTCGGGTACCCGGCGGGCCCGGTCGGTGTGGTCGACCAGTCCATGGTCACCACGAACACGTCCGTGCCCGCGAACAGTTCGTCGAGGATCGTGTTGTACCGGTTCAGCAGGATCGCGTACTCGTCCTGGGACTCCGGGTAGCGCTTCGAACCGGGCAGGCTGTGGAAGCGTACCCAGAGGTCCGCGTACAAGGTGCGGAACGTGTGGGCGAGGGGAGGGCCCGACGGATGCCGGTTCCTCCACAGGGAAGCCAGACGGTCAGGCACTACGCCGAGACTCATCCGGCGGCCGGGGCCACGCCGATCGGGCAGGAGACGCCGGTCCCACCCAGCCCGCAGTACCCGTCGGGGTTTTTGCTGCCCGAAAGGTACTGCTGGTGGTAGCCCTCCGCCGGGTAGAAGGGGCGGGTTTCCGCGGGGAGGATCTCTGTGGTGATCGTGCCGTGGCCGGACCGCGTGAGGACCTTCTGGTAGGCCTCGCGGGAGGCGGTCGCCGACTCGGCCTGGGCCGGGGTGTGCGTGTGGACGGCGGACCGGTACTGGGTGCCCACGTCGTTGCCCTGGCGGAAGCCCTGGGTCGGGTTGTGGGACTCCCAGAAGACCTGGAGGAGCCGTTCGTACGTGATCAGTTCGGGGTCGTGGACCACACGGACCACTTCGGTGTGGCCGGTCAGGCCGGAGCAGACCTCTTCGTACGCCGGGTGCTCGGTGAAGCCGCCCTGGTAGCCGACCAGCGTCGTGTACACCCCCGCCGGGAGCTGCCAGAACGCGCGCTCGGCACCCCAGAAACAGCCCATGCCGAAATCGGCGATCTCCAGGCCGTCGGGGTAGGGGCCGCGCAGCGGCGTACCGAGGACGGTGTGCCGGTCGGGGAGCGTGAAGATCGGTTCGGGGCGGCCGCGCAGCGCCTGCTCGGCGGTCGGGAGCTGAGGCGTACGGCTGTACAGGAACATGCGCTCTCCACGGGGTGCGAGGACACCAGCACGGGCCTCGGGGGCAGAGGCTCGGGGACGCCGGCACACCAGCACCCCCGGGGCACCACGGCCTGAGGCCGGGGTGGGAGGGGTGGGTGCGGCGTCATTTGCTCCCAACACGCCTGCGTGGACAGGCATTCCGAAGGAGGCATTCCGAAGGGTGCCCCTCTCGCCCGGCCCGCCGGAGAGGGGCACCTCACGCGCGCGTTCGTCGCCCGCTCAGTGCGACAGCGTCGCCGGGTTCCCGCCGTTCGCCTCGTAGCCCGCGACCGCCAGGGCGCGGTATATCGCGTAGTCCGCGGCCGGATCGTGGGTCAGGGTCCAGGGCAGGGCGCCGACGTGGCCGTCGACGTGCACCAGCTGGTTCATCGCCTCGGACCAGCGCTCGCCGCGGACGAGGAAGAAAACCAGCAGGTGGCGGACGTGGGCGAGCATCGGGTCGTCGGGGCGGGCCGCGTGGACCGCGTACAGCGCACCGTGGACGGCCTTGGTCACGACCTCGCTCTGGTAGAAGCTGCGGACCAGGTTCACCTCGGGGAGGTGCTCGAAGACCGCGAAGAGCGGCATCGCCGCGAGGAGGGAGCCCTGCGGTGCGCGTGCCGCCGCGGCCTCCGCGAACGCGTACGCCGTCTCCCGCGAGCCGTGCCACTTCTCGCACCAGTAGTGCAGGGCCGCCAGATGGGCGCCCATGTGGGAGGGCGCGCGGTCCAGGATCTTCAGCCAGAGCTTCTCGAACTCCGGCTGGGAGTAGGCCAGTCCACGGGCCACCGACAGCTCGATGATGTACGGGATCGGGTCACCGGGGGACAGCAGCGCCGCCTCGCCGCACGCGGCCCGCGCCTCCTCCATGATGATCCGGAAGTCGTCGGTCCCCGGCGTCGACGTCCGCCAGGCCTGCTGCACCAGGAACTCGGCGTGCACCGCCGCGCCGCCCGCGTCCTTGGGGGCCTCGGCGCGCCACACCCGCAGCCACTGTCCGCCGGGTGTCTCGCTGACCCCGCCGGGGCGCTGCTGAAGCTCCAGCGACGCGGCTCCCGCGAAGGCCTGGATCCGCTGCCAGCGGGTCTCGCCCTCGATCTCCGTGCCGGCCAGCAGCTGTGAGGCCGCGCGGTAGTCCTGGGTCTGCTGCACCACGTCCAGGACGTTCAGCAGATCCGCGTCCGGTCCCGGCATGCGGATGTCCAGCTCCTCCTGCCGCAGGAACCCGTAGTTCGCCGGGTCCGCGGCGTCCGGGTCCCCGGGCGAGACCAGCTGTACACCGGAGCGCCTGCGCCGGAACACCGGCAGCAGGACCAGGCTGAACATGGCCAGCGCCATCAGGACCCAGAGAATCTCCATGCCTCAAGCGAACCAGACGGGTCCGACAATTGGCCAACCGGTCCCACAACCGGATTCACCACCGCTCCCGTCACGGCCTCCGCACCGGCCATCCGACGCGGCCCGCTGCCCGCTCCCGGCGGGGCGGGGCGTAGCCGGGGAGGGTCTGCGCCGTCATGAACCCCGGGGGAGCACTAGGCTCGGGACTCATGAGCGACAGGCACATCAGTCAGCATTTCGAGACACTCGCGATCCACGCGGGCAACACCGCCGATCCCCTCACCGGCGCGGTCGTGCCGCCGATCTACCAGGTCTCGACCTACAAGCAGGACGGCGTCGGCGGGCTGCGCGGCGGTTACGAGTACAGCCGCAGCGCCAACCCCACCAGGACCGCCCTGGAAGAGAACCTCGCCGCCCTGGAGGGCGGTCGCCGAGGCCTCGCGTTCGCGTCCGGACTGGCGGCCGAGGACTGCCTGTTGCGTACGCTGCTGAGCCCCGGCGATCACGTGGTCATCCCGAACGACGCGTACGGCGGGACCTTCCGGCTCTTCGCGAAGGTCGTGTCCCGGTGGGGCGTGGAGTGGTCGGTCGCCGACACCAGCGACCTCGAGTCGGTGCGGGCCGCCCTCACCCCGAAGACGAAGGTCATCTGGGTCGAGACGCCGTCCAACCCGCTCCTCGGCATCACGGACATCGCCGCGGTCGCGCAGATCGCGCGCGAGGCGGGCGCCCGGCTCGTCGTCGACAACACCTTCGCGACGCCCTACCTCCAGCAGCCGCTGGCGCTCGGGGCGGACGTCGTCGTGCACTCCCTGACCAAGTACATGGGCGGCCACTCCGACGTCGTGGGCGGCGCCCTGATCACCGGTGACCAGGAACTCGGCGAGGAGCTGGCGTACCACCAGAACGCGATGGGCGCGGTAGCCGGGCCCTTCGACTCCTGGCTGGTGCTGCGCGGCACCAAGACGCTCTCCGTGCGTATGGACCGGCACAGCGAGAACGCGGGTCGGGTCGCCGAGATGCTCACCCGGCACGCGCGTGTGACGCGGGTTCTGTACCCGGGCCTCCCGGAGCACCCCGGTCACGAGATCGCCGCGAAGCAGATGCGGGCGTTCGGCGGCATGGTCTCGTTCCAGGTCGCGGGCGGCGAGGAGGCGGCCGTCGAGGTCTGCAACCGCGCCAAGGTGTTCACGCTCGGCGAGTCGCTGGGCGGTGTGGAGTCGCTGATCGAGCACCCGGGACGCATGACGCACGCCTCGGTGGCCGGTTCGGCGCTGGAGGTTCCCGCCGACCTCGTCCGTATCTCCGTGGGCATCGAGAACATCGACGACCTGCTCCAGGACCTGCAGCAGGCCCTGGGCTAGGCGAGGCGACCGTCCTCCCGGTCGGTCACCAGCCCGTCAGCGGTGGAGTCGTCTCGGACGGCGGCTCCACCCAGGGACGGGCCATCGTCGCCCAGACGACGAAGGCGACGGCCGCGGCGAACAGCACCAGCCACAGCAGCCGCCGGGCCGCCGTCCGGCGGCGCAGCACGCGCCCTCCGCGTCGGACGGCTTCGCCGTACAGGTCGGGCGGCACCGGGGGCGGGTCCTGCTCCAGCATCCGTCGTACCGCCGCCTCGCGGTCCGGCAGGTTCATGACGATGCCACCTCCACCCTGGTGGGCGCCGGGCCGCTCGGCGGGTGCAGCAGCGTCGCCATGGCCCGGGCGCAGATCGCCCGTACACGTTCCGTGGGGAGGCCGAGCAGGGCCGCCGTCTGCTCCTCGGCGACCCCCTCGTACAGCCTGAGGACGAGGACCAGGCGTTCCTGGGGGGTGAGGCGGGCCAGGACGCTGTCCGGGGAGGGGCGCAGCCGCCCGAGGCCGCCGTACTGGTGCCAGGCGGTGCGCTGGAAGCGCGCCGCCAGTTGCCGGCGGGTGCTGGCGTAGGGGTCCTCGCCGTGCATCCGGTCCCAGCAGGCGTACGTATGGGCCAGGGCCAGCGTCAGCAGCTTCCGCGCGCGCGGGTTGGCGTCCCGGGGTTCCGCCGTGAGCAGCGTGGCGGTGTGCAGCAGCCGTCCGGCCGCGCCCGCGACGAATGCCTTGAACTCCCGGGCCCGGCGGACGCCTTGGGACGCATGCCGTTCTCGCACCACGCCTCCCCCTTGAGGGTGACCCTGAGGAACGGGCCCGCGGCCGCGTGCGGCCCGTCGCAACGCGTACGACGAGGACCCGGTCTCATATGAGGCCAGGTGCCGCCTTCCGGTCAAGAGCCCGGCGCGGATGCACGCGCGCGGGGAAGGACTGCGGAGGGCACGGAGGCCCGAGGACACCGGGTCCGGTGCGGAGTTCCCGCGTGGTTCAGGAGGCGGGCTCGGACTCCGGCGCCGGCATGCCCTGGGCCGCCTGGCGGGCGGAGAGGGCGCTGTTGAAGCGCGTCAGGAGCGCGCAGAACGCCTCGCGCTCCTCCGGCGCCCATTCGTGTGTCAGCTCGGCCATCAACTGACGTCGGGAGGTGCGCACTTCGTCCAGGCGGGACTGGCCGCGCGGGGACAGCTGGAGCACCACGGCGCGCCCGTCCTCGGGGTGCGAGGTGCGCTTGACGAGCCCGGTGTCGACCAGCGGGGCGACCTGCCGGGTGACGGTCGAGGAGTCGATCCCCATGCTCGCCGCGAGCGCCTTGACGCCCATCGGGCCTTCCTTGTCGAGGCGGTTGAGCAGCAGGTACGCGGCACGGTCCATGGAGTTGCGCACCTGCCCCACCCCGCCGAGCCGGGTCTGTTCCGCACGGCGCGCGAAGACCGCGACCTCGTGCTGCAGGGCTTCGAGAAGACCGGTGTCACCGACGGTCGTCATGTCCATCGACATTTCTGGTGTTGTGGGCATGGCCGGGGGCTCAATTCATGCGTGGGGAGCTGGGTTGGGGGACAGATTACGCGGCCGGGGCGTGGGCCGTACCGGCGCTGCGCAAACCTGGTCTCGGAGCGTGGTCACCACGGGAGTGCGCCCGCGTGAACTGCGAGACTGGTGGTCATGAGCTACAGCACGGCTGACTCCTTTCCCGGCGTGACCCTCGACGATGTACGCGGCGCGCAGAAGATGCTCACGGGTGTGTCGCGGGTGACCGCGATGGAGGGCAGCAGGTACCTGTCCCAGCTGGTGGGCGCACCGGTGCAGTTCAAGTGCGAGAACCTGCAGCGGACCGGATCGTTCAAGCTGCGCGGCGCGTACGTGCGGATCGCGGGCCTGCTTCCGGAGGAGCGCGCCGCGGGTGTCGTCGCCGCGAGCGCCGGCAACCACGCGCAGGGCGTCGCGCTCGCGTCCTCGCTGCTCGGCGTGCGGTCCACGGTGTTCATGCCGACCGGCGCCCCGCTGCCGAAGGTCGCGGCCACCCGTGACTACGGCGCCGAGGTGAGGCTGCACGGGCAAGTGGTCGACGAGACACTGGCCGCCGCGCAGGAGTACGCGGCGAGGACGGGTGCGGTGTTCATCCATCCCTTCGACCACCCCGACATCATCGCGGGCCAGGGCACGGTCGGTCTGGAGATCCTGGAGCAGTGCCCCGAGGTGCGCACGATCGTGCTGGGGGTCGGCGGCGGCGGGCTGGCGGCGGGCGTCGCCGTAGCGGTGAAGGCGCTGCGTCCGGACGTACGGATCATCGGGGTGCAGGCGGAGGGCGCGGCGGCGTACCCGCCCTCGCTGGCGGCCGGACGGCCGGTGGCGATCGAGAACCCGGCCACGATGGCCGACGGCATCAAGGTCGGCCGCCCCGGCGACGTGCCGTTCCGCCTCGTCGAGGAGCTGGTGGACGAGGTCCGTACGGTCTCCGAGAACAACCTCTCCAGCGCGCTGCTGCTGTGTCTGGAGCGCGCCAAGCTGGTCGTCGAGCCGGCCGGCGCGAGTTCCGTCGCGGCGCTGCTGCGCGCGCCCGGGACCTTCGAGGGCCCGGTGGTGGCGCTGCTGTCGGGCGGCAACGTGGATCCGCTGCTGATGCAGCGCATCCTGCGGCACGGCATGGCGGCGGGCGGCCGTTATCTGGCGGTCACCCTGCGTCTCACCGACCGGCCCGGCGCTCTGGCCACACTTCTCGGGGTGTTGTCAGTGGCGGACGCTAACGTCCTCGATGTGAGCCATGTACGGACCGATCCACGGCTCGGGCTCACGGAGGTGGAGGTCGAGCTGCACCTGGAGACGAAGGGGCCCGAGCACTGCGCCGAGGTGAATCTGGCGCTGCGCGAGGCGGGTTACACGGTCATCGGCTGAGGTCGGGGCCGCCGTCACAGCCCCGGTCGTACCGGGCAGGGAAATTCCATTGAGCCACGCGATACATCGCGTTAGGGTGTGCGCGTCTCGGTCGGCGCCCGAGTGGGGTCGAACCGGAAAAATATGCTCATTGCGTAAAAAACCGAAAATCCCCAACGACGTGGAGAACTCTCATGCCGGGCGCCATCTACGCCGAAGGCCTGGTGAAGACCTTCGGTGACGTAAGGGCTCTGGACGGCGTCGACCTCGATGTTCCGGAAGGCACCGTGCTCGGCCTGCTCGGGCCGAACGGCGCGGGCAAGACGACCGCGGTCCGCTGTCTCACCACTCTGCTCCGCCCCGACAGCGGCAAGGCCGTCGTCGCGGGCATCGACGTGCTCAAGGACCCCGACGCGGTACGGCGCAGGGTCGGCCTCTCCGGGCAGTTCGCCGCGGTCGACGAGTACCTGACCGGCCGCGAGAACCTTCAGATGGTCGGTCAGCTCTACCAGATGAAGGCGAAGGCCGCGAAGGTCCGCGCGGGCGAGCTCCTGGAGCAGTTCAACCTCACCGACGCCGCCGACCGCACCGCGAAGACGTACTCGGGCGGTATGCGCCGGCGCCTCGACCTGGCGGCGGCCCTGGTCGTGTCACCCCCGGTGATGTTCATGGACGAACCGACGACCGGCCTCGACCCGCGCAACCGCCAGCAGCTGTGGGACGTCATCAAGCAGCTGGTCTCCGGCGGTACGACGCTGCTGCTGACCACCCAGTACCTCGAAGAGGCCGACCACCTCGCGCACGACATCTGCGTGGTCGACCACGGCCGTGTCATCGCCCGCGGCACCGCCGACGAGCTCAAGGCGCAGACCGGCGGCGAGCGCGTCGAGGTCGTCGTGCACGAGCGCGAGCACATCGAGACCGCCTCCGAGGTGCTGCGCGGCTTCGGAAAGGGCGAGACCACGGTCGAGGAGCACACCCGCAAGCTCACCGTGCCCGTCACCGGCGGCGCGAAGCTCCTCGCGGAGGTCATCCGCGAGCTGGACACCCGGGGCATCGAGATCGACGACATCGGCCTGCGCCGCCCCACCCTCGACGACGTCTTCCTCTCCCTCACCGGCCACGTGGCCGAGGAGAAGGCCGAGGAGGACGGACGGTCGGCGGACGCCCGGACCGGCAAGAGCAAGAAGGAGGCCGCCAAGTGAGCGCCGTCAGCGACGCCGTGCAGGTCACGGGGCCCTCGAACCCGATCGCCCAGTCCATCCGGGATTCCCTGGTCATCGCCAAGCGGAACCTGATCAGGATGTCCCGCATCCCCGAGATGGTGATCTTCGGGCTGATCCAGCCGATCATGTTCGTGGTGCTGTTCACCTATGTCTTCGGCGGGTCCATGAAGATCGGCGGCAGCACCAGCGCCGAGGCGTACACCAACTTCCTGATGGCGGGCATCTTCGCGCAGACGGTCACCTTCGCCACCGCGGGCGCCGGCGCGGGCATCGCCGACGACATGCACAAGGGCCTCATCGACCGCTTCCGGTCGCTGCCCATGGCGCGCGGAGCGGTGCTGACCGGCCGCACCCTGGCCGACCTCGTGCAGACCGCGCTGACCCTGCTCGTCCTCGCGATCGTCGCCCTGATGGTCGGCTGGCGGGTCGGCACGACCGGCAGCACCGACGCGCTCCGCGTCCTCGGCGCCTTCGGGCTGCTGCTCCTGCTGGGGTACGCGTTCACCTGGATCGGCGCGCTCATCGGCCTGTCCGTGCGGACGCCCGAGGCGGCCACCTCCGGCGGACTGATCTGGCTCTTCCCGGTCACGTTCATCTCGAACGCGTTCGTGGACACCGCCAACATGACGCCCTGGCTGCGGCATGTCGCGGACTGGAACCCGTTCAGCGCCACCGTGCAGGCCTGCCGGGTGCTGTTCGCCAACCCCGGGGTGTCGGAATCCGAGGCCTGGCCCATGCGGCACTCGATCTGGGCCTCGGTCATCTACTCCGTCCTGATCGTGCTGATCTTCCGGACGCTCGCGGTCCGCAAGTACCGCTCGGCGACGGCGTGACACGGACACGGACGTAGACCCAGCAGACGCAGACGCAGACGCAGACATGACGATGCCCCCGGCCTACGGCCGGGGGCATCGACGTCGTCGCTGGTCCTGGGCTCAGCCCTGGTACGGCACGGCCTTGAGGATCTTCACCGAGGCGAGCTTGCCGTTCGGCAGCTCGTACCGGGCGTCCTCGCCGACCTTCTTGCCGTTCACGCCGGAGCCCAGCGGGGACTGCGGAGAGTACGTCTCGATGTCGGAGTTCGCGTACTCCCGCGAGCCGAGCAGGAAGTCCAGGGTGTCGTCCTCGTCGCCGTCGAAGGCGATGGTGACGACCATGCCCGGTGCGACCACGCCGTCCGCCGCGGGAGCCTCGCCGACCTTGGCGTTCTCCAGGAGCTGGGTCAGCTGGCGCACACGGAGCTCCTGCTTGCCCTGCTCTTCCTTGGCCGCGTGGTACCCGCCGTTCTCGCGCAGGTCGCCCTCCTCGCGCGCGGCCGCGATCTTGGCGGCGATCTCCGTGCGCGCAGGACCAGACAGGTACTCCAGCTCGGCCCTGAGCTGGTTGTACGCCTCCTGGGTCAGCCAGGTGACGTTCTCGCTGGTCTGGGTCACAGGTGCTCCTCGTAGGTACTGGGAATACAAAGCATCGCCCTACCCAGAAGCATGTTCTCTCACGGGTGGGCGAAACCACGAGCCTAACAATTCAGCGGCTCGGAGGGGAGGACATAAGACATCAGAATTACATCAATGCAGGTCAGTCATGGGTTGCCGAGAATGATTCCGACCTGTGCCGATGCCGTCGGACGCGGGTGGGCGGTGTCGCTCAGCCCGAGTGACAGCCGAGGAGTTCCGCCGTGGAGCCCCGGGCCGTCGTACGCAGGGTAACCACCTTGTCGACGCGTGAGGAGTCCTGGTCGAAGCGGAAGTCGGCGCGGCCCACCTCGACGCCGTCGGCGCTCTGCGAACGCAGCGTGCAGTAGCCGCTCGCGCCCGCGTCCTTGCGCACTTCCAGGTGCGCCTCGACCGCGCTGTCCGAGACCGGCTTGAAGCTGATCACCTGGGCGCTGATCTCGGTCCCGCCGATGTAGTCGTAGCCGAACCAGCCGACCACGCCGATGAGGGCGACGCCCAGGACACCACCGATGATCTTGAGCTTCCGGTCGGCGCGCTCGTCCGCGGAGCGGCCGTACCGGCCCTCGGGCAGCTGCGTGCTCGCCGTGCTCATGATCGTCCTCTCGGCTGAGGTCCGTGCGGGAGGACCCCGGAATTATTCGCCCCCCGATTCCGTCACTATAGAAGCCGCCCACAGCGCGGATTCACGCCGGGCGCCGACAGCCGACTTACTCAGGCGACAGCCGACTGACCGAGGATTGAGTCTTGACTGACCAGCTGCGACTGATGGCCGTGCACGCCCACCCCGACGACGAGTCGAGCAAGGGCGCGGCCACCATGGCGAAGTACGTGTCCGAGGGGGTGGACGTGCTGGTCGTGACCTGCACGGGCGGGGAGCGCGGCTCCATCCTCAATCCCAAGCTTCAGGGCGACAAGTACATCGAGGAGCACATCCACGAGGTACGCAAGAAGGAGATGGACGAGGCCCGCGAGATCCTCGGTGTCAAGCAGGAGTGGCTCGGCTTCGTCGACTCGGGCCTGCCCGAGGGCGACCCGCTGCCGCCGCTGCCCGAGGGCTGCTTCGCCCTGGAGGACGTCGACAAGGCGGCCGGTGAGCTGGTCAAGCAGATCCGCTCGTTCCGCCCGCAGGTGATCACCACGTACGACGAGAACGGTGGTTACCCGCACCCCGACCACATCATGACCCACAAGATCTCGATGGTGGCGTTCGAGGGCGCGACGGACACCGAGAAGTACCCGGAGTCGGAATTCGGCCCCGCGTTCGAGCCGCAGAAGCTCTACTACAACCAGGGCTTCAACCGCCCGCGCACCGAGGCGCTGCACAACGCGCTCCTGGACCGCGGCCTGGAGTCTCCGTACGGGGACTGGCTGAAGCGCTGGAGCGAGTTCGAGCGCACCGAGCGCACGCTGACCACGCATGTTCCGTGCGCGGACTTCTTCGAGATCCGTGACAAGGCGCTGATCGCGCACGCCACGCAGATCGACCCCGACGGCGGCTGGTTCAAGGTCCCCATGGACATCCAGCGGGAGGTCTGGCCGACCGAGGAGTACGAGCTCGCCAAGTCCCTCGTCGATACATCCCTCCCCGAGGACGACCTCTTTGCGGGCATCCGCGACAATGCCTGACATGAGCGCAAGCCTGGCACTGACGCACCTCGTCCCCCTCGCCAAGGAGGTCGACGAGAACAAGGTCACCCCCGGCGTCCTCGGCTTCATCGTCTTCGCGGTGATGGCCCTGGCCGTCTGGGGCCTGATGAAGTCCATGAACCGCCACATGGGCAAGGTCACCTTCGAGCAGGACCCCGAGGACAAGGCGGCGGCCTCCGGGGGCGCGGAGCGGACCGGCTCCGGCTCCGGCTCCGGTGGGAAGGCCGCACCCGCGAAGGGCTGAGCGCGCACCCGCGGGGGCACCGGCCCCCGCGGGAGCCTCAGCCGTGGCCGGCGGTCCGGTGTGAGTGCCTTCGCTGCCCCCCCTCACGCCACCACCGGCACGCCCATCACGTCGCGCGCGTGGCGTCCCGGCACCATGCCCAGGCGCCAGGCCTGCCACCCGGCGTCCAGGTCCACTCCCCGTTCCAGCAGCAGCTGATACGCCTCGATGAAGTCGTCGAGCCTGCCGTCGCGGGTCGAGTGGCCGGTGCGCGAGAGCTGCGACAGTTCCTCCTGGGCCACCGCGGCGCCCACCTCGTAACCACCCGGGGCCGCGTACGGGAGCAGGGTGCAGCGCAGGAAACGGGCCCAGTCCTCCCCACGCCGGTCGCCGTACGAGGCGAACAGCCCGGCGGCCTCGTCGCACAGGGACAGGGCCTGCTGGGTACGGGCGTTTCCCGCGTCGACCACGGCGAGCTCCAGACACGTCCACGCCTCGCCGTGGGCCACCCCGATGCGCTGGAAGTCCGCGCGGGCGTCCACGAGGAGCTGACGGGCGAAGCCCGAATTCCTCAGCGAGCCCGTCTGCGCGGCGCGCTGGTCGCGGGTCACGCGGGCCGAGTGGTGGCGGGCACAGGCCAGGCCGTAGACGTCCCGCATGCGGGAGAACATCGTCCGGGAGCGCTCCAGCTCGCGCACCGCCTGGTTCAGATCGCCGGTCTCCTCCAGTGCCTGCCCCAGGTAGTAGACCGTCCAGGCTTCGCCGCGCGCGTCCTCGTTCTCACGGTGGCGGGAGGACGCCTGGCGCAGCCCGTCGACCGCCGAGGACGGATCGCCCTCGACGAGCCGGGCGCGGGCCAGCTGGGTGAGCGCCCATGCCTCGCCCCGGGCGTCGCGCGTACGGCCGTACAGGTCGAGTGCCTCGCGCAGCTCACGCTCGGCGCGCGGCACGTCGCCCATCCGCAGGCCCAGCTGACCGAGCTGGAAGTGGGCCCAGGCCTCGCCGTGCACCGAGCCGCTCTCGCGGTGCAGGACCAGCGACCGGGTGAGGAGGTCGAGGGCATGGGCGAGCCGGGACCTGTCGCGCTCGACCGCCGCCAGCGCGTGCATCGTCCAGGCACGGTCGGCCGCCAGCTCGGGAGAGGCCTGGAGGTCCATCGCCTCCTGGAGCTTGGCCGCGGCCTCGACGAGGTTGCCCTGATGGTGCAGCGTGATGCCGAGGGAGCAGAGTGCCCTGGCCGCCCCCGCGTCGTGGTGGGCCTCGAAGTAGAGGTCCACGACCGAGGCCAGGGTCGTCCGCGCCTTGTCCAGCTCGCCCAGCTGGCGGGCCGCGATGCCGGTACGCCACTGCACCGAGCGGATCAGGAGGCCCTGGTCGACGGCCTGCGTCAACTCGCTGATCTCGCCCAGACGGTAGAGGTCGCCGCGCAGCAGGCAGTAGTCGCACAGAGCGCCCAGGAGGTGCAGCACCGCCGCCTGGTCCACCCCCTCCGTGTGCCGCAGGGCCGCCGTGATGAAGCTCGACTCGTCGTCCAGCCAGCGGAGCGCCGCGTCCAGGGAGGTGAAGCCGTGCGGTCCGAACTGGTCGGCGCGTGTGGACGTCTTGCCGTCCACCAGACGGATCACCGAGTCGGCGAGCTCCGCGTAGTTCACGATCAGGCGCTCCTGCGCCGCCGTGCGCTCCGAGGGCTCCTCCTCGTCGAGGAGGCGGGCCGAGGCGAAGGCCCGCACGAGATCGTGCAGGCGGTAGCGGCTGCCGCGCACGTGGTCGATCAGGCCCGCCCGGGAGAGTGCGGTCAGATGCCGGACGGCCTCGGGCTCGTCCGTCGCGAGCAGGGACGCCGCCGCGGCCGCGCCCAGCGAGGCACGGCCGGCCAGCGCCAGCCGGCGCAGCAGCCGGCGTGCCATGTCCGACTGGTCCGTGTAGCGCAGCCACAGCACCCGCTCCACGGGTTCCACCGGGCCGTACGCCGCGAGGTCGGTGGCCAGCTGACGGGGGGTGCGGGGGCCGAGCGAGGAGCCCGCGACGCGCAGCGCCAGCGGCAGGCCGCCGCACAACTCCCGGACCTGGTCGGCTGATTCGGCGTCGTACGGGCCGGACGTGTCCTGTGCGGCCGCGGTGAGCAGTTCCTCGGAACCCGCCGGGTCCAGCGCCTCGACGGGGAGCTGGTGAACCCAGGCGGGGAGGTCGGCGGGCAGTTCGAGGGGCTTGCGCGCGGTGACCAGGACCAGGCTCTCCGAGCGCTCGGGGACCAGGGTGCGCACCTGCTCGACGTCGCTCGCGTCGTCCAGCACGATCGTCACCGGCAGGCCCGTCAGATGCTGGTGATACAGCTCGCTCAACCGTCTGACCTGCTGGTCCTGCGAGGAGCGCTCGCGGAAGAGGAGCTGTTCGCGGGGGGCGCCGAGCCGGTTCAGCAGGTGGAGCAGCGCGTCACGGGTGGGGAGCGGCGGGTCGTCCGGGCTGTCGCCGCGCAGGTCCACCACGCACGCGCCGCGGAACTGGTCCTTGAGCGCGTGCGCCGCCCGGACCGCGAGCGTGCTGCGGCCGGAGCCGGGCGCGCCGTGCAGCACCACGACCGTCGGCTTCGTCTCCGTGCTCGCCCGGGCCGCGTGCACCCACTGCGCCACCCGCGACAGCTCGGTTCTCCGCCCGGTGAACGGGCCGTCCGGTTCCGGCAGTTGACCGAAGGACTGCTCAAGGACACTGCGCCGGCGGGCCGCCGCGCTCTTGTCGGTGCGCCGCAGCTGGGGCGCACCCTGCTTGGCGCCGGTGGAGGCGTTGAGGACGCGCTGCTGGTCGAGGAACGGACGGATGCTCCGTACCTCCAGGGCCGTCAGCCACTGCAGACGCAGTTGCTCGGGGCCGCCGGGCTGCCCCAGGGCGCCGGCCCGGCGGCTCGCGGCGGGCACGTGCGAGGCCGTCACCTTCAGGACGGTGGCCGCGGCGCCCGCCACGGCCACCGTCGCGCCGGTGCCGACGGCCGTGCCCGCGCCGGTGCCGAGGGCCAGGTCGGCGACGACGGCCGCGAGCGCGCCGACGGCCGCCACCAGCAGGGGAGTTCCGGCTCCCTCGCGCGCGTAGCGCTGCCCGAAGGTCTGCCGGCCCACTTCCGACTCGTCCAGGGCCCGGGTGTACGCCGTGTACTCCTCGGCGGCCGTCTCCGCCATCGCGTCGAGCGCGGCCCGCGCCCGTGACAGCAGCACACCGCCGTCCACCCGCCCGCCGGAGCGACGCACCTCCTCCTCGACGGCCCGGGCCAACAGCCGCTCGGCCTCCGCCCGATGGCTGTCCCGCATGTCATGTCCCCCTCCGGCAGCAACTCCTTTGCCTATGAGTGTCCTTCGGGGAGGACGCGAACGCGAGAGGGCCGACGATCAATCCCGCCGGGGCTCACTCGCGATGGACCCGGTGGGCCTCTCCCCGCCGGGACGCCCGCGGGGCTCCGGGCGGCGCCACGCGCTTCCGCGTGCGCGGGCGGGCGGGCGGAGCTTTCGCCGGCGGCGCGTGTGAGGACCGGGCCCCGCGCGACCGTACGGCCACCCTCGTGAAGATGCCCCGAAGGGGCACGCCCGGCGCATCTGCGCTTCTTCGCCGTCCCGGACGCCGTGGGAGAGTGGAAGGGTGAACCGACTGGCCCATGAGACGTCCCCGTATCTGCTCCAGCACGCCGATAACCCCGTCCAGTGGTGGCCCTGGTCGGCCGAGGCCTTCGACGAGGCCCGGGCGAGCAACAGACCCGTTCTGCTGAGCGTCGGGTACAGCAGTTGCCACTGGTGCCATGTCATGGCGCACGAATCCTTCGAGGACGACGCGACAGCCGCGTATCTGAACGAGCGCTTCGTCAGCATCAAGGTCGACCGGGAGGAGCGGCCCGATGTCGACGCCGTCTACATGGAGGCGGTGCAGGCGGCGACCGGTCAGGGGGGCTGGCCGATGACCGTGTTCCTCACCCCGGATGCCGAGCCCTTCTACTTCGGGACCTACTTCCCGCCCGAGCCCCGTCACGGCATGCCGTCCTTCCGGCAGGTGCTGGAGGGCGTGTCCGGCGCCTGGACCGACCGGCGGGACGAGGTCGCCGAGGTCGCGGGGAAGATCACGCGGGATCTGGCCGAGCGGGAGATGTCCTTCGGGGACAGCCGGGTGCCGGGCGAGGAGGACCTGGCCGGAGCGCTGCTCGGACTCACCCGGGACTACGACGCCGCGCACGGCGGATTCGGCGGGGCGCCCAAGTTCCCGCCGTCCATGGTGATCGAGTTCCTGCTGCGCCACCACGCGCGGACCGGCTCCGAGGGCGCTCTGCAGATGGCTGTCGACACCTGCGAGCGGATGGCGCGCGGCGGCCTCTACGACCAGCTCGGCGGCGGTTTCGCCCGGTACTCCGTCGACCGTGAGTTCGTCGTACCCCACTTCGAAAAAATGCTCTACGACAACGCCCTCCTCTGCCGCGTCTACGCCCATCTCTGGCGTTCCACCGGATCCGAGCTGGCCCGGCGGGTCGCTCTGGAGACCGCCGACTTCATGGTGCGCGAACTCCGCACGAACGAGGGCGGGTTCGCCTCCGCTCTCGACGCGGACAGTGATGACGGCGCCGGCCGGCATGTCGAGGGCGCGTACTACGTGTGGACGCCGGCGCAGCTGCGCGAGGTACTCGGGGATGCGGACGCCGAACTAGCGGTCCAGTACTTCGGGGTCACCGAAGAGGGCACCTTCGAGGAAGGGGCCTCGGTACTCCAACTTCCTCAGCAGGAAGGGGTGTTCGACGCCGCGAAGGTCGCCTCCCTGCGGGAACGGCTGCTCGCGGCGCGGGCCGGGCGGCCTGCCCCGGGACGCGACGACAAGGTCGTCGCCGCCTGGAACGGGCTCGCGGTGGCCGCCCTCGCGGAGACCGGCGCCTATTTCGACCGCCCGGATCTGGTGGAGGCCGCGATCGGCGCCGCCGACCTCCTCGTACGGCTGCACATGGACGACCGGGCGCGGCTGGCCCGTACCAGCAAGGACGGCCGGGTCGGCGCCCACGCCGGGGTGCTGGAGGACTACGCGGATGTCGCCGAGGGCTTCCTCGCGCTGACCTCCGTCACCGGGGAAGGGGTCTGGCTGGAATTCGCCGGGTTCCTGCTCGACCACGTCCTGGCACAGTTCACGGACGCCGAGTCGGGTGCGCTGTACGACACGGCGGCCGACGCCGAGCGGCTGATCCGCCGCCCGCAGGACCCCACCGACAACGCCACGCCCTCGGGGTGGAGCGCGGCGGCCGGAGCGCTGCTGGCGTATGCCGCGCAGACCGGTGCGGAGCCCCATCGCACCGCGGCGGAAAGGGCGTTGGGTGTGGTCAAGGCGCTGGGTCCGCGGGCTCCCCGCTTCATCGGGTGGGGGCTCGCGGTGGCCGAGGCGCTGCTCGACGGTCCGCGGGAGGTCGCGGTGGTGGGGGAGGGGAGTGATCCGGCCACAACGGCCTTGCGGCGCGCGGCCCTTCTGGGGACCGCGCCGGGTGCCGTCGTGGCGGTGGGGGTTCCGGAGAGTGACGAGCTGCCGCTGCTTTCCGGCCGACCGCTGGTGGACGGCAAGCCGGCCGCGTACGTCTGCCGTAACTTCGCGTGCGACGCCCCGACGACCGATCCTGGCCGGCTTCGCACGGCTCTGAACGGCCGAAACGTGTGATTCCCAACCGGTCCAAACGCCCCTAGCGTGCGGATTGTTCAGGAAGTCGACCGAGTGTGATGAAACACGCTCTTCACCAGAACAACCTGTGCACTTCACAGATCGCCCATAGTCTCGCCACGGTGACGCGACAGCAGTGACGCGCTGTCGCGACTGGGGGTTTTTGGGGATCTGGGGGGATCTGTTGCTCACGTCTGTCTTCATCGCTGCCGTTTCTCTGGCGCTCTTCTGGATGGCTGCCTTCACCTTGTGGTGGCAGATGCACGCGTGGCGTACGCCCGAAGTGCTCGCTTCCACCCGCTTCAGCAGTCCGGACGGGGGTGAGAGCCTGTCCTTCTCGCTGCTGCTGCCCGCACGGCACGAGCAGGCGGTGCTCGACCACACCATCCAGCGGCTGCTGGAATCCAGCCACACCGACTTCGAGATCATCGTGATCGTGGGGCACGACGACCCGGAGACCACCGCGGTGGCCCGGAGTGCCGAGGCGCGCGATCCGCGCGTGCGGGTCGTCGTCGACCATCACGAGAAGAAGAACAAGCCGAAGGCCATGAACACGGCCCTGCCGCACTGCCGCGGCGATGTGGTCGGGGTCTTCGACGCCGAGGACCAGGTGCATCCGGAGCTGCTCGCCCACGTCGACCACGCGTTCCGCACGACGGAGGCGGACGTCGTCCAGGGCGGGGTGCAGCTCATCAACTTCCACTCCAGCTGGTACAGCCTGCGCAACTGCCTGGAGTACTTCTTCTGGTTCCGCTCGCGCCTTCATCTGCACGCGCAGAAAGGGTTCATCCCGCTCGGCGGCAACACCGTCTTCGTACGGACGACGGTCCTGCGGGAAGCCGACGGCTGGGACCCCAACTGCCTCGCGGAGGACTGCGATCTGGGCGTCCGGCTGTCCAGTGTCGGCAAAAAGGTCGTCGTCGCGTACGACTCCGACATGGTGACCAAGGAGGAGACCCCCGGCTCCCTGATGTCGCTGCTCAAGCAGCGCACCCGGTGGAACCAGGGCTTCCTGCAGGTCTACCGCAAGCGCGACTGGAAGCAACTGCCGGGCTTCGGGCAGCGGTTGCTCGCCCGCTACACGCTGATGACGCCGTATCTCCAGGCGGTCTCCGGTGTGATCATCCCGCTCAACGTGGCGATCGCGCTCTTCCTCGACGTGCCCGTCGGGATCGCCTTCATCACGTTCCTGCCGGCCGTGACGGCTCTGGTCACCTTCGTCTTCGAGCTCGTCGGACTGCACGACTTCGGTAAGCAGTACGGGCTTCGCGTCCGCTTCGTGCACTACCTGAAACTCGTCGTCGGCGGTCCCTTCTATCAGGTGCTGCTCGCGGGTGCCGCCGTACGCGCCGTATGGCGCGAGCAACGGGGGCGCAACGACTGGGAGTTGACCAGTCATGTCGGCGCGCATCTCACCGAAGTGATCCGAGAGGACGTTCCTGCGTGACCTCCACCCTTCCCGCGGCGACCACACCCACGGTCCCCGCGCAGCGGCCTCCTGCGCCCAAAATCGTCCCGACGTCCCCTCCGGCCTCGCGTTTTCGCAGCTCGCGCTCCGATCTGATCCTGTGCGCGGTGCTGCTCGCGGCGATCCTCGTCGTGCAGGGCTGGAACATCGCCGCCTACCCGACCCTCAGCGACGACGAGGGCACCTACCTCGCCCAGGCCTGGGCCGTCCAGCAGGGCAAGGGCCTGGCCCACTACACGTACTGGTACGACCATCCACCGCTCGGCTGGATCCAGATAGCCGTGCTGACCTGGATACCCGCGCACATCAGCCCCTCGCTGATGACCGTCGGCTCGATGCGCTTCGCGATGCTCGTGGTCAGCGCGGTGAGCGCGGTCCTGCTGTACGTCCTCGCGCGCCGGCTGTCGCTGCCGCGCTGGGCGGCCGGCCTCGCGATGGTCCTCTTCGGGCTCTCCCCGCTCTCGGTCGTGCTCCAGCGGGAGATCTTCCTCGACAACATCGCGGTGATGTGGACGCTGCTCGCGTTCTGCCTGGCCGCCTCGCCGAGCCGTCATCTCTGGCACCACTTCGGCGCCGGCCTCGCGGCCGCCACCGCGGTGCTGACCAAGGAGACGATGCTGGTCATCCTGCCCGCGCTGTTCATCACGATGTGGCGGCACAGCCATCGCGACACCCGCAAGTTCGCGATCACCGGCGCCGTCACCGCGTGCGTCCTGATCGGCACCGCGTACCCGCTCTTCGCCCTGCTGAAGGGCGAGTTGTTGCCGGGCGGCGGGCACGTCTCGCTCTGGGAGGGCATCACCTACCAGATGAGCCGCCCCGGCTCCGGATTCATCCTGGAGAGAGGCACCGGCTCGTACGGCGTCCTGCAGTCCTGGCTGTACTACGACCGGGTCCTGCCGCTCGGCGGACTCGCGGGCGCCCTGCTTCTCCTGGTCACCTTCCGCTGGTCGGTGACCGCGCGCGCCCTGGCCGGACCGGCGCTCACCGTGGCGATCCTCGCCGTGGTGGCCCTGCGCCCGAACGGCTACCTGCCCGCGATGTACGTCATCCAGGCCCTTCCCTTCCTCGCCCTCGTCCTCGCCGGAGGCACCGCGAGCGTCGCCCACGCGGTGCTGCGCAGACGGCGGACCGACCAGGAGAGGACGTATGTGACGTGGGGGCGCCGCGGGCTGGCGGCGGTGCTCGTGGTGGCCGCCGGCGCCTATGTCGTGCCCCACTGGTACGACGGCGATCACACGGCCGTGACCGCCGACGCCAACGCCCCCTACCGGGCGGCCTCTTCATGGCTGAGGACCGAGGTGAAGAACCCGGAGGACGCGCGGGTCCTGGTCGACGACGCGCTCTGGCTCGACCTCGTGCACGACGGCTACCGGCCGGGCCTCGGCGCCATCTGGTTCTACAAGGCCGACCTCGACCCCGCGGTCACCAAGACGATGCCGCGCGGCTGGAAGGACCTCGACTACGTGGTCGCCTCCCCGACCGTACGGCGCGACGCGGTGGACCTGCCCAACGTGAAGGCCGCGATCGAGCACTCCACGGCGGTCGCCACCTTCGGCAGGGGCGAGGACCGCATCGAGATCCGGCGGATCGACGACACCACCGTCAGCACCGAGACCACCACCACGGCCCGTTCCGGAGGCAGTCGATGAGCAGCTTCGAGAGCACTGTCCCCGACGAACTGGGCGACCCGGCGGTACGCGCCGCCGAGGTCCCGGAGCCCGGTGCCGTCACCATCGTCGTACCGACCTTCAACGAGTCGGCGAACATACGGGAGTTGCTGCACCAGATCACCGAGTCGGTGCCGGCGCGGCTGCCCTGTGAGGTCGTCTTCGTGGACGACTCCACGGACGACACCCCCGAGGTGATCCGCCGGGCTGCGCAGGACTGCCCGTTCCCGGTGACCGTGCTGCACCGCGAGGTGCCCGAGGGCGGGCTCGGCGGCGCGGTCGTGGAGGGGCTGAAGGCGGCGGGCTCCGACTGGATCGTCGTGATGGACGGGGACTGCCAGCATCCGCCGTCCCTGATACCGGAGTTGGTCGCCTCCGGCGAGCGGGCGCACGCGGGACTCGTGGTCGCCAGCCGGTACATCAAGGGCGGCAGCCGGGAAGGACTCGCGGGCGGCTATCGCATCGCGGTGTCGCGGGGCGCGACCTGGCTGACCAAGACGCTCTTCCCGCGCAAGCTGCGCGGTATCAGCGACCCGATGAGCGGGTTCTTCGCGATCCGCCGCAGCGCGGTCACCGCCGAGGTCCTGCAGCCGCTCGGCTACAAGATCCTGCTCGAACTGGCCGTGCGCAGCCGTCCCCGCCAGGTCACCGAGGTGCCCTTCGTCTTCCAGGACCGCTTCGCGGGCGAGTCCAAGTCGACCGCGCAGGAGGGCTTCCGGTTCCTGCGCCACCTCGTCGGGCTGCGCACCGCCTCGCCGGTCGCCCGCATGGTGGTCTTCGGGCTGATCGGCGCCACCGGCTTCGTGCCGAACCTGCTCGGCCTGTACGCGCTCACCGCCGCCGGAGTGCACTACGTCCCGGCGGAGATCCTCGCCAACCAGCTGGGCGTGGCCTGGAACTTCCTGCTCATCGAGCATCTGCTGTTCCGCGAGCGCCGCAAGCACCGCAACCGGTGGGACCGCGTGGGCCGGTTCGCGCTGCTCGCCAACGCCGATCTGGTGCTGCGCATCCCGCTGATCGCGCTCTTCGTCCACCGCTTCGGCATGGGTGCCCTGTCCGCCACGGCGCTGGCCCTGGTGACGACCTTCGTTCTGCGCTTCGTCGGGACCGAAGCGCTGGTCTATCTACCGCGCCGCAGCAGTCAGAGCGGGCGCGGGAGCCGCACAGCGAGGAGAACCGCGTGAAATTCCGGGTGAGACCACGTCGGAGAACCGCCCTGCTGGCCGTGACGGGCCTGGCAGCCGGGCTGCTGCTCGTGTCACCGCAGCCCGCGTCCGCCGTCAACCTGATCACGAACCCGGGCTTCGAGACCGGCGGTACGGACGGGATGCCGTCCTGCTGGGAGAAGTCCGGCTGGGGCGACAACGACTTCAGCTTCGCGACCGTGACCGACGCCCATTCCGGCTCCAAGGCCATGAAGGTGACGCTGACCCGCCGGGTCGACGGCGACCGCAAGGCGCTGATCACCGAGTCCGCCGCGTGCGCGCCGGTGGTCACCGTGGGCAAGCAGTACGACCTCGGGCTCTACTACAGGACGACGACCCCCGACGCGGCGATCACGCTCTTCCGGCACGACACCACGGCGGGCTGGCAGTACTGGACCGACCTCAAGACCCTGGACCTGGCGGCGGCCTGGACGCAGGCGACGGTGCGCACTCCGGCCGTCCCGGCGGGCACCGACCGCATCACCTGGGGTGTGTCCGTGTACGGCACGGGCTCCGCGACGACCGACGACTACACGATGGAGCAGGTCGCCGACCCCGTTCCGCCGGCCACCTGCACGGGCACGGCCGAGGAGTGCGCGAACGGGAAGTGGACGGTCCTGCCGACGCAGAACCCGGTGCGCTCCATGCACTCCGTCGTCCTCAGGAACGGCAAGGTGCTGCTGATCGCGGGCTCCGGGAACAGTGAGGAGAACTTCGACGCGGGCACGTTCACGTCGGCGGTCTACAACCCGGCGACCGGCTCGTACAAGGTGATCCCCACACCCAAGGACATGTTCTGTGCCGGGCACGTCCAGCTCGCCGACGGGCGGGTGCTGGTGATGAGCGGCAACAAGGCCTTCCCGGTCGCGGGCGGGCACGGGTACGAGGGGTACAAGGACTCGTACATCTTCGACCCGGTCACCGAGACGTACAGCAAGACGAACGACCTGAACGACGGTCACTGGTATCCGTCGGCCACCGAGCTGGGCAACGGTGACATCATCTCGTTCGGCGGTCTGCGCGAGGACTCGTCGGGTTCGGTGACCGCCGAGCGGTGGTCGAACGCCCAGCAGCAGTGGCTGCCGCTGTGGCAGGTCAACCAGACGTGGTCGTTCTGGGGTCTGTATCCGTCGATGATCCTGATGCAGGACGGCCGGCTCTTCTACTCGGGCAGCCATGTCTTCGGCAACGGCACCCCGGGCACCGGCTCCGCGATCTACGACTACGACGCCAACACCACGACCGCGGTCCCCGGTCTGCAGAACAAGGACGAACGCGACCAGTCCGCGAGCGTGCTGCTGCCTCCCGCGCAGGACCAGAAGGTCCTGACCATCGGTGGCGGCAACATCGACTCGAACCCGGCCGCGAACCGGCTCACCGACATCATCGACCTCAAGACCGCCAGCCCGGCGTACACGGTGGGCCCGCAGATCCCGCAGGGCACGGTGGACCTCGGCAACGGCAAGGTGGCGCAGACCGGCGCCCAGGGGAAGATGTACGTCTCCGCCGTACTGCTGCCCGACGGCAAGGTCCTGGAGACGGGCGGCGGACTGCACAACCGCGCCGACCCCGTCTTCGAGGCGTCGATTTTCGACCCCGCGACCTCGACCTTCGACCCGGTAACCGCCGACCCGCAGGCGCGTGGCTACCACTCCTCCGCGTTCCTGCTGCCCGACGGCCGGGTGATGGCCACCGGTGACAATCCGGGCAACGGCACCTGGAACCACAACGTGTCCATCTACACCCCGCCGTACCTCCTCAAGGGCACCCGTCCGACGATCACTTCGGTGATCGACAACGAGTGGGTGTACGGGGACACGCAGCGCATCACGGTCGATCGGCCCATCGTGAAGGCGGAGTTGATCCGGCCCGCCGCGGTGACGCACTCGTCCGACCCCAATCAGCGGTACGTGGACCTGCCGCTGAGCGTGAACGGCAACAACGTCGACCTCAATGTGACGAGCAACCCCAACATGGCGCCGCCCGGCTGGTACATGCTCTTCGCGGTCGACGCCAACGGCGTTCCGTCGGTGGCCAAGTGGGTGCATCTCCAGGGGCCGTCCGCGCTCGCCGGGGACACCGCCTCGGCGCATGTGCACTCCTTCGCCGACTCGCTGGAGGGCGCCGTGAAGGAGCCGGGCAAGAAGCGGGCCTCCCAGAAGGTGTCCACCACCATCTCCGGCTGTGACCGCCACTACGGCACGATCAACGTCTGTGTGCCGACGGTCTTCCCGGACGGGGTGAAGAAGACGACGGTCTCCCGCTGCGCGTGGCTGAAGAAGAACGACTACGGGCGGCTGCGGATCAACGGAAAGGACGATCCGCTCGGACTCGATCCGAGCAAGGACGGACTGGCCTGCGGCAAAAAGGATCTGATCAAGCATTAGGTCCGGACTCGGGCCCTGGACCGGGGGCGAACCCCGGCCCGGGGCCCGTCAGGTCCCGAACTCCGCGAGGGCGCGCTCCACGACCGTTTCCAGCCGGTCGTGGTGCGCGCCCTTCCAGTAGGCGCGCCCGCACGCCGCGCACTGGGCGAAGACGTCGTACGACCGCTCGGTGCCGCTCTCCAGCTGGTCCGCGACCTGTTCCTTGGTGGCCTTCTCCAGCAGGCCGTTGCACGCGGTGCAGCGCGTCCAGGGTTTCAGCTCGGGTGCGAACCGGCCCAGTACGTCCCGGAGTTGGTCGTCGGGGCGGGTGCTGTAGACGAAGCCGCCCGCCCACAGTTCGCGGCGTCGCAGCAGTCCGCGGTCGCGGCTGAGCAGCACGCGCCGCTCGGCCGCGGAACGGGCGGCGAGGGCCGGGTCGCCGATGTCGGTGGACTCGTACGCGGTGTCCACGCCGAGCAGGCGCATACGGCGGGCGAGGGTGCCGAGATGGACGTCGAGGAGGAAGCGCAGCGGTGCGCCGGGGACCGGCTGCGGGCGTTCGACCGGGCGGACCCGCACGGACTCGCCCGCGGCCGGGATGTGCGAGAAGGGCACGTCACGCCCGTCCACGACCAGGGTGCCGACCTCGGTCAGCGGGACGCCGAGCGACTCGACGACATGACCGAGCGTGGAGGAGCCGTCGGTGCCGACGGGGGTGACTCCCGCGCGGCGGGCGTGCGGGACGAACAGCCCCAGTTCGGGGGCGAATTCGATGTGGATCTCCGGTCCGTTCACGCGGTCAGGATGTCATGCGGGATGCGCCCGGGGCCTCCGGGTTTCCCGGCGGGAGGCCGTGCTCCAGGACGTTCACGGCGCGCTCGACGAGGCCGGCGAAGTCGTCCCGGTGGCCGTTCTCGGCCCAGTACAGGGAGGTCTCCATCAGACCGCCGATCAGGGACATCGCGAAGACGCGGACCTCCAGGCTGTCCGGGTCCCGGCCGACGCGCTCCCCGATGGCCCGGCTCAGCAGCCGCCCGGTGACGGACGCGCTCTCCATCATCCGGGAACGCACCGCGGGGACCTCGACCATCAGCCGTGTCCGGAGCCGGCTGACCTCGGGGTCCTCGGAGTCGTTGAGACCGATGGCCTTGCTGAGCACATGGCGCAGGGAGTCGAACCACGGCTCGTCCGCGGGGCGCTCCCGCAGTTCCTGTTCCAGGAGCGGGTCGTACTCGTCCGTGAGGACGATGTCCTCCTTGGTCGGGAAGTAGCGGAACACCGTGGACGGGGAGACCTCGGCCGCCTCCGCGATCTGCTCGATCGTCGTCGCGTCGTACCCCTGCTCCCCGATCAGCCGGTACGTGGCCTCGCGGATCGCGATGCGGGTCTTGATCTTCTTCCGTTCGCGGAGCCCGGGCTGGGGCTCCGCGGCGGGAGTGGAACTCTGTGCGGTGGCGGCCATGGTCCTCATTGTCCGGCATCCGCCGGGGCCGGGGCCATGTCGGTGTCCTCCTCCGGTACGGGGGCGGACCGCCGGGGGCTCGGCAGCAGGGCCGCCGCCAGCAGGGCGGTGACCAGGGCCGCGATCCCGCTGACCAGCAGGACCAGGTCCATGCCGTGGATGTAGGCGGCGTTCGCGGAGGCGGCGAGGGCGGGGTCGCCGAGCCGGTCGGCGACGACGTGGGCGCCGACCACCGAGTCGGTGGCGACGTCCGCGGCGGCGCGCGGCAGCGCGGAGGTGTCGAGGCGGTCGGCGTAGGTGCTCGCCAACAGGGAGCCGAGCAGGGCGATACCGATCGCGCCGCCCACCTGGCGCACCGTCATCAGCAGCCCGGAGCCGCGGCCGGCCCGGTCGCGGGGGAGTGCGCCGAGGGCGGCGGACATCGCGGGCACCACGGCGAAGCCGAAGCCGAGCCCGGCGATGGACAGCCACAGCGCGGTGACGCCGTACCCGTCGTCGACGGTCGTACGGCTTCCGAGGAACGCGGCGAAGGAGAGGACGACGAGACCCGCGCTGATCACCGAGCGCGCCCCGAACCGGGCGAGCAGCGGCTGAGCGCCCCTGGAGGCGATCAGCAGTCCACCCATCATCGGCAGCATCCGCACGCCGGTCGCGAGCGCGTCGTGTCCGAGTACCGCCTGGAGGTACTGCGGCAGCACGAACATCAGGCCGGACAGGACGAACATGACGAGCGTCGCGGCGAGCGTGTTGAGCAGGAAGCCGCGCTGGGCGAGCAGGGAGAGATCCAGCATCGGGCGGGCGCTGCGGCGTTCGCGGACGACGAGCAGCGCGATCAGGACGACGGAGGCGGCGAAGGCGCCGAGGACGAGCGGGTCGCCCCAGCCGCGGGTGGGGGCCTCGATGATGGCGTAGATCAGGACGCTGAGGCCGACCGCGGTGAGCGCGGTGGAGACGGCGTCGACCCGGGGAGACGCGGGGTCCCGGGTCTCGGGGAGCAGGAAGACGCAGGCGGTGACGCCGATGGCGGCCATCGGAACGTTGACCAGGAAGACCGAGCCCCACCAGAAGTGGTCCAGCAGCCAGCCGCCGATGATCGGGCCCAGCGGCAGGCCGAGCGCCGAGGCCGCGGAGACGGCTCCGACCGCCTTGGTTCGCTCGTCGGGTCCGAACAGCGAGGGCAGGACGGCGAGCGCGAGCGGCATCACCAGCGCGCCGCCGACCCCCATCAGGGCGCGGGCGGCGATCACCCAGACGACGTCGTCGACGAGGGCGCCGACCAGGGAGCCGACGAGGAAGACGCCGAGGCCCGTGATGAGCATGCGGCGCCGTCCGAAGCGGTCGCCGAGCAGGCCCGCCGGAAGCATCAGCGAGGCGAAGACGACGACGTACGCGTCCGCCATCCACTGCTGCTCCCCGGTGGACGCCCCCAGGTCCCGGGCCATCGTCGGCAGCGCCACATTGAGGATCGTCATGTCGAAGCCGAGGACGAGCATGCTCGCGACCAGGGCCCCGAGGGCCCACCAGCGGCGGGGGTCGAGCAGTACGGCGTCGTCTTGCGTGGGAGTCACCATGAAATGAGAGTAGCTCTCAAAAGGTGGATACTGTCAATGCGGTGTAGCTTCCAGTTCGTGGACTCGCGGGCTCGCGGGAAGGGTGTTGTCGCCGCGCGGGGGTTGGTGCCGGCCGGTGTCGCGCGCCGGAAACGCGTCATGGCCGCGGCTCGAGAGCCGCGGCCATGAAGGAGGAGGGGGGTCGGTGAGGAGGATCAGCCGTGCTGGTAGGCCACCAGTGAGATGCCGACGTAGTGCACGATGAACGCCGCGAGGGTCAGGGAGTGGAAGACCTCGTGGAATCCGAACCAGCGCGGTGACGGATTGGGGCGCTTGATCCCGTAGATCACTCCGCCCGCGCTGTAGAGCAGGCCGCCGACGATCACCAGGACGAGGACGGCGATGCCTCCGGTGCGCATGAAGTCGGGCAGGAAGAAGACGGCCGCCCAACCCATCGCGATGTAGCAGGGGGTGTAGAGCCAGCGCGGGGCGCCGACCCAGAACACCCGGAAGATGATGCCCGCCGCCGCGGCGGCCCAGATGCTCCACAGGAGCCACTGCCCCTTGGCCTCGGGCAGCAGCAGCATGGTCAGCGGCGTGTAGGTGCCCGCGATGATCAGGAAGATGTTCGCGTGGTCGAGCCGGCGCAGGACGCCGTCCATCCGCGGGCTCCAGTTGCCGCGGTGGTAGAGGGCGCTCACTCCGAACAGGAGGCAGGCCGTCAGGGCGAAGATTCCGCAGGCGATGCGAGCGCGGGTCGAGGTCGCCAGCGCGGTGAGGATCAGTCCGGAGACGAGGGCGGCCGGGAACATGCCGAGGTGCAGCCAGCCGCGGAGCTTGGGCTTGATCTCTTCCGACAAGGAGTGCGCGACAGACGCGGGGCCGGCGGCCGGCGTGTCCGTGGGCGCGTCGGGGACGGACGCAGTCATGGGCCGAATCGTACCTACGGAACCGTAAGTTACGTGTCAGTCCCGCATAAGCGAACCGCAATGGTGGCCATGATCTCACGCGGGTGGCCGGACGTCGCGGGGTGCTCGCGGTGAACCCGGAGTGAGCGGGGGGAAACCTTCCGGCAAGTGGCGATGCTCACTCCGCTCAGGTGTGCGGCCCTCTGGACATATGCGCGGCTCAGTCGGATCATCAAATGAGTGCGGTCGGCACCGGATGAGCGCCAGGGGTTCCATCACCGTGAAGCATCCGGGTCGCAGCCCCCACGGGGCACCAAAACAAAACCCTCATTTAGGAGCAATCGTGGCGCGCGACATCGCGGCTCCCGTCCCGACCAACCACAAGGAACTGATCTCGTGGGTCAACGAGATCGCCGAACTGACCCAGCCGGACAGCGTGGTCTGGTGTGACGGATCCGAGGCCGAGTACGAGCGACTGAGCGAGGAGCTCGTCCGCAAGGGCACCTTCAAGAAGCTCGACCCGATCAAGCGCCCCAACTCGTACTACGCCGCTTCCGACCCGACCGATGTCGCGCGGGTCGAGGACCGGACGTTCATCTGCTCCGAGAAGGAGGAGGACGCGGGCCCGACCAACCACTGGAAGGCCCCCGCCGAGATGCGGGAGATCTTCCAGGGCCAGGGCGGCGAGGGCGGCGTGTTCCGCGGCTCGATGAAGGGCCGGACGATGTACGTCGTCCCGTTCTGCATGGGCCCGCTCGGCTCGGACCTCTCCGCGATCGGCGTCGAGATCACCGACTCCGCCTACGTCGCCGTGTCGATGCGCACCATGACCCGCATGGGACAGCCCGTCCTGGACGAGCTCGGCAACGACGGCTTCTTCGTGCGTGCAGTGCACACGCTCGGAGCGCCGCTGGCCGAGGGCGAGGCGGACGTGCCGTGGCCGTGCAACTCCACGAAGTACATCTCGCACTTCCCGGAGTCCCGCGAGATCTGGTCGTACGGCTCCGGCTACGGCGGCAACGCGCTGCTCGGCAAGAAGTGCTACGCCCTGCGCATCGCGTCCGTGATGGCGCGCGACGAGGGCTGGCTCGCCGAGCACATGCTGATCCTCAAACTGACGCCGCCGCAGGGCGAGTCGAAGTACGTGGCCGCCGCCTTCCCGAGCGCCTGCGGCAAGACGAACCTCGCCATGCTGGAGCCGACGATCTCCGGCTGGACGGTCGAGACGATCGGCGACGACATCGCCTGGATGCGGTTCGGCGAGGACGGCCAGCTGTACGCGATCAACCCCGAGGCCGGCTTCTTCGGCGTCGCGCCCGGCACCGGTGAGCACACCAACGCCAACGCGATGAAGACGCTGTGGGGCAACTCCGTCTTCACCAACGTCGCGCTCACCGACGACAACGACATCTGGTGGGAGGGCATGACGGAGGAGACTCCGGCACACCTGACCGACTGGAAGGGCAACGACTGGACCCCGGAGTCCGCCACGCCCGCGGCGCACCCCAACGCCCGCTTCACGACGCCCGCCTCGCAGTGCCCGATCATCGCGCCCGAGTGGGAGGACCCCAGGGGCGTGCCGATCTCGGCGATCCTCTTCGGCGGCCGCCGCGCCACGGCCGTGCCGCTGGTGACGGAGTCCTTCGACTGGAACCACGGTGTCTTCCTCGGCGCGAACGTCGCCTCCGAGAAGACCGCCGCCGCCGAGGGCAAGGTCGGCGAGCTGCGCCGCGACCCCTTCGCCATGCTGCCGTTCTGCGGCTACAACATGGGCGACTACATGGGCCACTGGGTCGACGTCGCCAAGGACAAGGACCAGGCGAAGCTCCCGAAGATCTACTACGTGAACTGGTTCCGCAAGAACGACGCGGGCAAGTTCGTGTGGCCCGGCTTCGGCGAGAACAGCCGCGTCCTGAAGTGGATCGTCGAGCGCCTCGAGGGCAAGGCCGAGGGCGTCGAGACGCCGATCGGTGTCCTGCCGACCCGGGAGTCCCTCGACACCGACGGTCTCGCACTGGCCGACTCCGACCTCGACTTCCTGCTCACGGTCGACAAGGAGGTCTGGCGCGAGGAGGCCGCCCTGGTCCCCGCGCACCTCGACACCTTCGGCGAGCACACGCCCAAGGAGCTGTGGGACGAGTACCGCGCGCTGGTGCAGCGCCTGGGCTGACGCCCACTGTGGCTCCGCGGCCGACCTGAGTTGCCCTGACCTGCGACCGTTGCGGAGGTCGGCCGCGGTGACAGCACCCCGCCGGGGTCCCGCGCACATCTGTGCGGGGCCCCGGCTTTTTCGTCTCCTGCACCCCGCCCGTGCCGGAACGGCTGAAAAAGCGGGGATTTCGCGGGACACTCCTGACATCCTGCAGTGAGCCCCGAAATGAGGTGGGCGGGGTGCGTACGCCTGTCAGTGACCCCATGAAGATCGGTCCCTACCGCATCGTGGGGCGGCTCGGCTCCGGCGGCATGGGATGGGTGTATCTCGGCCGCTCGCCCTCCGGGCGCGAGGTGGCGGTGAAGGTGGTGCGGCCCGAACTCGCGGCCGAGGACGAGTTCCGGGAGCGCTTCGCGCGCGAGGTCGCGGCGGCACGCGTGGTCAGCGGCGCGTACACCGCGGCCGTCGTCGACGCCGACACCGAGGCCGAACTGCCCTGGCTGGCCACCCTGTACGTGCCGGGCCCCTCGCTCGCCGAGGCGGTCCACACCGACGGGCCCCTGCCCGAGCCGCAGGTACGGCGGCTCGGCGCCGGCCTGGTCGAGGCGCTCCAGGCCATCCACGCGGCACGCGTGGTGCACCGTGACCTCAAACCGGCGAACGTGCTCCTCGCCTCCGACGGGCCGCGCGTCATCGACTTCGGGATCTCCCGCGTCGACGGCGCCCCCGGTCTCACCCAGGTCGGCGTCGTCGTCGGTACTCCGCCCTTCATGTCGCCCGAGCAGATCAAGGGAGCCGCGGTGGGCCCGCCCAGCGACGTCTTCTCCCTCGGCGGGGTCCTCGTGTACGCCCTCACCGGGCGCCCTCCGCACGGCGGCGGAGAGGCCGTGCGCTACCGGGTCGTCCTCGCCGAACCCGAACTCGACGGCATGTCCGGGCCGATGCGGGAGCTGGTCGCGCGCTGCCTGGCCAAGCGGCCCGAGGACCGGCCCCAACTGGACGATCTCCTGGCCGGGTTGCTGGAACATGAGCCCCGGCAGGCGGTCTGGCCGCCGCCCACGGTGGCCCACAGCATCAAGGCGCGCACCCAGGACCTGATGAAGCGCCGCAAGGAGAGCAGCAGCGTGTCCGTACCCTCTTGTCTGCTGTCGCACGCCCAGGCGCTGCTCGACGCCGGTCTGACCGACGCCATGGTCGCCGAGGCGGTGGGCCGTGGCGACGCCTGAGTCCCTTTCCGGCCGTGGCCACGAGATCCTGGAAATCGGCACGCACTGGCGGCAGCTGGTGCAGAACTGGGTGGCCAGACGGAATTACCACACCGCGACCGACACCGTTTCCGTCTCCATGCAATTCGACCTGGAGGAAACGGGCCGGATGGTCACCGTGCGATTCATGACGACCAAGAGGCTGCTGGTCGCCTTCGCGACGGACGGGCATTATCTGCGCCGGGACCAACTCGCCGTCGCCGCGGCAGCGTCGAACGCGTGGAATACCGAACAACTGAACCCCATGTTGTCCGTGTGGGATGTACGGGGCCCGCGCCCTTGTCTCGCGGGGGTGTGCGACCTTCCCCTGACCTGTCGCCTGACGCAAACAGATTTCGATGCTTTGGCCAGCGATTGGGTGGAACGGGCGAGACAGATGTTCACCCGCTGCCATCAGGTGTTCGAGTTGTAGAAGATATGCCTGTCGCGTGACTCAAACCCTTCCGGACGCCCGCCGGTTTCCGCCACTATGGGCGAGTGCCTTTCAGGGCCACGGGGGTGTTTCTTTGGGCCACGGGGGGTTTTCGATGCGGCGTCGGCTTTCCTTCACCATGCTTTCCGGACTGCTGGCCGCACTCGCTCCGGCGGGACCGGCGACGGCTGCCGAGCCGTGCGGCGCGCACTTCGACCAGCGGCTCCAGTGCTGGTCCCGGTCGATCGACGAGGGGACCGTTCACGTCACCCTCGACCGGGCGGTGCCGTTCGACGGCGCTGCCGAGGACCGCGAGCGATTCGAGAAGGCACTGTTGGCGCAGCGCCAGGGACTCGTGGTCGAGGTGCCCCGAGGCGGCCGTACCGGAGAGGGCGGAACGGCACTCCTCATGCTGGCGGAGCCGAACGCGAGGCTCGTCGCGGAGGACGCCGTCATCGACCCGCCGGGACCGAAGACCCTGGACGAACTGGACACCGTCGGGGTGTGCAGATCCAAGGACGGCAAGGAACTCTGCGCGCCGCTCCGCGAGGGCCGCGCCCTCAAGGGCCGCGAGCTCATCGCAGCGCGCCTGGCCGTGGACCTCTCCCGGCACACGTACACCGTCTCCGGCTCCCAGGACCCGCCACCCGTCACGCCGGACCCCACCGGGACCTCCCCGTCCGGCGGGACCGGCCAGAACGACAAGAACGGCGAGACCGGCAAGAACGGCCGGAACACGGAGCCGGGGAACGTCGTCGACCCCGGTTCGGAACCCGGCTCCGACCCGGTCGCCGATTCCGGCTGGGACACCGCCACCCAGGTGCTCGCCGTCCTCTGCGCCGTACTCGTCCTCCTCCTCGGACTGCTCCTCTTCCTGATCCGCCGTTCCTCCCACGCTGTCGGCACCCTGTCCCGGCGCGCGCTCGCCGCGCCGGGCATCGGCGCCGTACCGACCGTCGCCGCGCCGCGCACCCGGGCGCCCGACGAGGCCACCACCCGTCTCAGGGTCACGCCGACGCCCCGCCACGGACGGCGGGTCGGCAACGTACCGGGACCCGTCAGGGCCGCCGTCGTCCGCACCGAACTGCACCCGCAGGGCTATGTCGAGGTCGACCACGTGCTGTACCGGGCGGTATGGGCCGAGCCGGGACGCCCGCCGCCCGCACCCGGCGGACTCGTCGACGTCACCGACGCACGGGAACGGGACTCCGACGTCCTCTACGCGTTTCCGCCGACCACCGGACGGCACGCCAAAGCCGGCCGGCCCTGAGACCAGGAGAGATCCCCATGCACAGCGAATACCCGCCCACCCTGCCGGCGGAATACGCCGACATCGAGTTCGAGAACAACGCCCAGCGGCTGCCGCTCGTGCTCTGTCTCGACATCTCCAGCTCCATGGCGGGTCAGCCCATCCAGACGCTCAACAACGCGCTCGCCGAGTGGACCCGGGAACTGCACGACGACGTCAGCCTCAGCTACAGCGTCGAGGTCGCCGTGGTCACCTTCGGCGGCAACGGCGTCGCGGCCTGGCGCGGGCCCCAGCTCCTCGCCCCACGCGCCCCGGTGAGCCCCTTCGTGCCCGCGCACATGTTCCAGCCGCCGCGGCTCGCCGCCGCCGGAGTCACCCTGATGACCGAGGCCCTCGAACTGTCCATGCACATCGTCGCCGCCCGCAAGGCCGAGCTGCGCGCCTCCGGACTCCAGTACTACCGGCCGCAGATCTGTCTGGTCACCGACGGACTGCCGACCGACGTCACCGGCCATCTCACCGACACCTGGCACCGGTTGATCCCGGTGCTCGCGGACGAGCAGCGGGCCCGCCGTTTCCGGCTGTACGCGATCGGCGTCGGCGGGATCACGGACAGGGGCGAGCAGGTGCTCCAGGCGTTCGCGCCGAAGTTCAACGCCCGGCTCCAGGGATTCCCGTTCCGCGAGCTGCTCCAGATGATGTCCGCGAGTGCCAACGCCGAGCAGAAGGGGGCGGGCGACGAGGTCTTCGAGAAGATCTTCAGCCAGTTCAAGACACAGCGCCCGGCCTGGGAATCGTGACCGATGACCGGATGGGATTCCTGACTGATGACCGGAGTCGACGAGCGGGAGACGCCGTGGCGGATCCACGGCATGAGTGTCGAGGGCTACCGGCACCGCCGCCAGGGGCTGCCCTGCCAGGACGCCTGCGCGTACGCGGTGACCGCGTCCGTGGCGGTCCTCGCGGTCGCGGACGGCGCGGGCAGCAGACCGCGCTCCGAGGAGGGCTCGCGCCTCGCGGTCGAGCTGGCCGCCGAGCACTTCGCGCGCCGGGCCGCCACCGCGGCGGACCGCCGTCCCGGTGAGGCCGTGCACGAGCTGCTGGAGGACGCCTTCCACGACGTCTGCAAGGTGTTCCTGGACCGGACGGGTGCCGACGCGGCGGACTTCGCGACCACGCTCACCGTGGTCGTGCTCGCGCGGGGCTGGCTCGGCCATCTGACCGTGGGCGACGGCTTCGTCGTCCTGCGGGCCGGTACGGAGGACGGTGAGCGGCAGTTCCATCTGCTGCCGCAGCCGGCGGCGGCCAGCGAGTACAGCAACGAGACGGTCTTCCTGACGTCGCCGGACGCGGCCCGCTGGGTGCACACCGACTGTGTGTCCGACGAGGGGATCGACGGGGTGCTGCTGTCCACCGACGGACTGGCGCAGGCCGCGCTCAACCGTTCCGGAGGCGGCGCGCTGTCCCCGAACGCGTCGTTCGCGGAGGCCGTCTTCCGCTCCCTCGACGTTCCCGGTCCGGTGAGCGAGACCGCCCACGATGGCCTCGCGACCCTCCTCCGGTCGGACCGGCTCACCGCCCTCAACGCCGACGACAAGACCCTGCTGCGGGCCGTGCTCAAGGCGCGCCCATGAGCGGCCTCACCGTGTTCCTGGACGGCAAGCCGGTCACCCTCGCCGAGCTGCCCCTCAAGGGCGGCGGCCAGGCGGCCGTCTTCCCCGTCGTCGGCGACGACGGCATCGTCGTCAAGCTGTACCGCGAACCCCCGGGCCCCGAGCAGGAGCGCCGACTGAAGCGGATGCTGACCATGTCCCCCCTCGCGGCCCGCCCCACCGACGCCTCCCAGCCGCCCGAACTGGCCTGGCCGACCGCCCTCGCCCGCGGCGCCCAGGGCGAGTTCCTCGGCTACGCCATGCGCCGCTTCGGCGAACCCCAGCACGTCCAGCTGATCGGCCTGTTCACCCGGGCCCAGCGCCTCAAGCTCTTCGCCGACCGGGCGGACTGGCGCTTTCTGCTCGGCGTCGCCTGGAACCTCGCCTTCATGACCGCCCGCATGCACTACGACAACCTCGTCATCGGCGACTTCTCCAGCAGCAACGTCGTCGTCGACGCCAACGGCTTCGTCACCTTCCTCGACTGCGACTCCATCGCCTTCGACGACCCGGTGACCGGGGAACTCTTCCCCTGCCTGATGCACACCACCGACTACTCGTCCCCCGAGCGGCAGGCCGGCGGCCCCGCCACCCGCGCCACCGACGACTTCGCCCTCGCGGTCCTCGTCTACCAGCTGCTGACCGCGGGCAACCACCCCTTCGGCGGCGTCCCGCACGACAGCGCCTCCGAGTCGACCGTCAAGGACAACATCGCCGCCAGCTGCTCGTACGTCGTGCGCCCCGAGCGGGTGGTCATCCCGCGCGGCACCATCGACCCCTCCGTGCTCCCGCCCGAACTCCTCGCCCTGGCCCGCTCCGCCTTCGGCCCCGGCGTGCACGACCCGGCCACCCGGCCCCCGGCCGAGGCGTGGCTGCGCGCCCTGGACAAGGAGCGCGCGCTGGTACGGGTCTGCCCGGGCCGCCCGCTGCACGCGTTCGGCTCGCATCTGACCGCGTGCCCCTGGTGCACCCGGGCGGCGCTCACCGGGCACGACGTGTTCAACGGGCCCGCCGCGGTGCCGGCGCAGGGCGCGCCGCCGCAGCCACCGACGCCGGGTGAGCCCTGGCCCGCGGCGCTGAAGGTGGCGCTGCTCGTGCTGGTGGTCGTGATCCTGGTGGTGATCGCGGCCAGCGCGTGATCCGCGGTCATGGCCGGCGGGTGCCGCGGTCACCGCCGACGGCCGCCGGCACCGGGGAAGGCCGCGGTCACTGCGAGCGGCCGCGGTCCTCCAGGTACCGGGTGTGCGACTCCTGGCGGCGCGCCTCCGTCTCCCGCAGGGCCGCCGCGAGCCGCTCCGACTCCTCGTGGAGCAGGCCGAGCTGACGTTCCAGGTGGCGCTCCGGGGGTTCGGTGCCGGGGGTCAGGCGGGTCCACCACCGGGTGCGGACGAAGGTGTCGACCGCCTCGGGGATGTCCTGCCGTACGGCGCGCGACAGGGCGTGCACGCCTTCCGGGTCCTGGGCGAGGACCTCGGCGACCCAGCCGGGGTCGAGCAGGGCCGCGAGGACCTCGGTCAGCTCGGTGAGTCGGCCCGCGGCGGCCGGGGGCAGCTCCACGCCGTCCAGGTACGCCCGCAGCTTGTCGAAGTCGGCCCGCAGTTCCTCCAGTTGGGCCGAGGGGTCCGGGAAGTCGGGAAGGGCGGGGCGTTCCGGCGGGGCGATCAGCGCGCCCGCGCCGTACAGACCCGCGACGACGGCCGGCCAGTACGGGCCCGCGACCCCGGCGAAGGTCAGCGCGAGTCCGGCGATCCCGCACGCGCTGCCGGCGAGGTTCTTGCGCGACTCCAGGAAGCCGGCGAACTTACTGGTAGCCACGGATCTCCTCGAAGGCGCCGTCCAGCGAGCTCTTCCGGGCATCGAAGAGACGGCCGCCGGTCAGGTCGGCGATGTGCTGGAGTTCGCCGCGGTCGGAGTCGCCGAACAGGATGGGGAAGACGGGGATCTGGCGCTGCCCGCCCGGCAGCCGGCCGTAGAACGCGTCGAAGTCGGACGGGCCCGCGCCGCTGGTGTTCTCGCCGTCCGTCATCAGCACGATCGAGGTGAACGTGTCGTCGTCGGCGCCCAGATGCTCGTACGCCTTCTCCAGCGAGGTGTAGATCGCGGTGTCGCCGTCGGCGCTCAGCGCGCGGGTGTCCTCGCGGATCGCGTCGAGCCCGGCCTTCGGGTTCTCCGGGCGGACGACGTGCGTGCGGACGCTCTTGACCTCCGAGCCGAACGGCATGAAGGTCACTTCCTCGCGGTCGCGGAAGTCGCCGGTCAGATCGCGGAGCGCCTTCTTCAGCCGGTCGAGGCGGTCGCCGTCCATCGAGCCCGAGGTGTCGAGGACGTAGACCGTCCTGGACGGCCGGCGCAGCTTGTTCTCGTAGGAGTCGAGGAGCCGGTCGGCGACGGACCGGCTTCCCGGGAAGGGGAGTTCACGCCGTCGTCCGGTGTCGAGGCCGGCCGCCGGGGCGACCGAGGCGACGACCGGGCGGCGGTGTGTCCGCTCGGTGATCCGCTTCTGGGTGGCCGGTGAGCGCAGCGCCTCGGCGAGGCGCCGGACGGTCTCGCGGGTGTCCTTGGAGGACGCTGCCAGGGAGGAGAGCGGATAGTCGGCGGTCACCACGCCGTCACGCGGGCGGATGACCGTCAGGCCTCGCACGCCCTTGAGGACGGACTCGTAGTTGAGCAGGGCGTCCACGGTGCCGCGGCGCTCGTAGGCGGTGGCCTGCCAGCCCGACGAACCCGACGTCAGCTTCTGCCCCTTGAAGAACTCCCGCAGTTGCGGCGTCGCCTTGTCCACGTCGGCGTCCGTGAGCGCCGACTGGGCGCCGGACAGTCCGGAGGCCACCGAGATCAGGGTGGAGAAACCGGAGTTGGAACGCGCCGGATCGGTCATGCCGTACGTCAGTTTCCCGTCCGTCACGGCCTTCTCCACCTGCGACCAGGTGACGTCCTCCGGCTTCCAGCCGAGGCCGCTCAGCGTCGTCGTCCTGACGCCGATGGCCACCGGGCTCGACATGACCGGCGTCTCCGAGACGACCTTCCTCGCGGCGTCGGGGCGCAGGTGCAGATAGGCGTTGGAGGAGAGCCACAGGGCGTCGAACCGGTCGTCCGCCGTGCCCCGCGCGATCAGGTCCACGGCGGCGAGCGTGCCCATGTAGGTGGGCTCGACCGTGATGCCGGTGTCCTGCTCGATCCGGTCCAGTACCGGCTTCATGTCGGAGAGTTCGCTGGAGGCGAGGACGCGGAGGGTGCCGGGCTCGGGGGCGGCGTCGCCGCCGGGCTTCCGTTCCTTCTGGGTGGCCGTGCAGGCGGTGACCGCGAGCAGGGCCAGGACGGCGCAGGCCGTCCGTCGGACCGCCCTCATCCGAGCCCGCCCTCCAGGGCTCCCTGCGCGCGGCTGCGCTCCAAGTAGGCACCGGCGTGCTGGAGTTCGGTGGTCAGGGACTCCACGGTCGCGGCCATCGTCTCGGTCGCCTGCACCTTGTACGTGTCGATCGCGTCCAGGGTGCGGTAGATCTGCTGGAAGGCGTCGCGGAGGGTCTCGGCGCCGACGGCCGGGTCGGCGGCGATGCGCTGGATCTCGCCGCTCTGGGTGGCGAGCATCTCGGCGTTGCCGCGGATGAGGTCCTCGGTCGTGCCGCGCAGGGCGTTGACCTGGTCGACGACCTTGCGCTGGTTGTCGAGCGCGGAGGCGAGCATCACGGAGATGCGCAGCGCGGAGACCGTGGTGGTGGCCGCGCGGTCGACGCCCTTGATGAGTTCCTCGTTGTTGCGCCGGACCACGTCCATCGCCAGATAGCCCTGGGCGCACACCGCGAGCTGGGTGAGCAGGTCCTGGTGCTTCTGCCGGACCGGGAAGAGCACGTCGGAGCGGAGCGTGTCGGCCTGCGCGGGGTCCGCGGCGTCGACGCCCGCGATGTGGTCCTCGACCGCGGTGTCCAGGGCCTGGGTCAGGACGACGTACTCCTGGAGCTTGCCCATCGTCTCCCAGAGCCGGACGCGTTCGGTCCCCAGTGCCGCGCTGTCCCGGCGCAGTTCGTCCTGGCCGCCGCGCAGCGAGCCGACGATCTTGTTCAACGTGCCCTGGGCGGAGGCGTACTTGGCGACGTGGTCGCGCAGTTTGTTGCCGCCCGGCAGCCTGGACAGGAACTTCCTGCCCTTGCTCGCGGACAGGTCGCGCGGGTCCAGGTCCTCGACCACGCGCCGGAGTTCGACGAGCGAGCCCGCGACCTGCGACTGGGCGTCCTCGCCCTGGGAGGGCAGACTGCGGATCGTCCGCTCCAGCATGCGGTTGGACTGGGCGGCGGCGCCGCGCATCTCGCTCGACCCCAGCCCGGCGATCTCCCCGACCTTGCCCGCGAATTCGGGCGAGCGGGCGTCCAGGTGGGCAAGTCCGCCGACGTACTCCGCGGCGCGTCGCGCCATCTCGTCCCGCGTACCCGGGTCGACGGGGACGAGTCCGCCGGCCTTCTCGCGGGGCACGGGCGCGACGGCCTCGGGCGGCGTGAGGGTGAATGTCTCTTCGGTGGTCATGTGCGCTTCCCCCTAGTTCCCGGCCCGGCGCGCCATCTCGTGCAGCACCTTGGAGGCGGGCACGGGCGCCTGCCGGACGCCGGTCAGCTTCTGGTTGAGATAGGTGGCGTGGGCCGCGGTGGCCGCCGTGAACTCGGCGGTCGCGCCCTGCGGCCGGAATCCGTGCCGGACGGCGAGCTTGCGCAACTCCGGGTCCTTGCTGAGGAGTTCACCCAGCGCGCGGCCCTCGGGCGTGAGCGGTACGACCGTGTGGTCGCTGTTCGCTGTGGTGTCCGGGTAGAGGACCGTGAGGTCGCCGGTGTCCTGGCCCTCGGCGAGCAGGGCGGCGACCTGTGACTCGTAGACGAGGACGAGCGGATTGCCGGCGCCGCTGACGAAGTCCCCGAACTCCGCGTCGGTGCTGGACTGCTGGGCACCCTGGACGCTGATGAGGCGGTGCATCAGGGGCGCCGTGCGGTCGACGGCGGCGCTGTCGGCGGCGACACGCCCGCCGTCGGCGACATAGGACGCGGCGGCCAGATAGAGGGCGCCGGAGTTGGAGGTCTCAGGGTCGGTGCTGGCGATGTACAGCGTGCCGGTCAGTTCGCCGTGCGCCTTCGCGCCCTTGAGCTGCTGCCAGGTCCGCTCGTGCCGGGCCGCGTCCAGATAGGCGGCCATTCTCAGCGTGCCGGTGTTCTTGCCGAGGGTGGCAAGACCGTTGGCGGCGAGGACCCGGGCCGCGCTGCGGTGGGCCACCACGACGAGGGGCGAGTAGAAGGGCCGGGGCAGGGGCCGGCGGACGTGGTACTTGTCCGCGAGCTCGTCCGCCGGGGCCTGACTGGAGGGGAAGGCGAAGTCGTACCCCTTGAGGTCGAGGCCCTCCATGGCCCAGGACCCCGAGGTCTCCGTCTTCACGGTGTAGCCCTGGGCAGCGAGGGCCTTCACCACGTCGGGGTCGGCGAAGAACTCCGCCTTCTCCGAACCGATCACTCCTTGCACGGTCTTCGTTGCCGTGCCCTTGTCCTGACCAGTGCGGCCTGCGACGACGGCTGCTGCCACTCCGCCGATCAACAGGACCGCCAGGACGATTCCTGCGATGCGTCTCACGCCTGGAGCGTGCACCTCGGAATCCAACGTTCCCGGTCTCGGGGGGTGAACACCGGGTGACCACCGCGTCCCGGTACGCAACCGGAGGGAGGACCGCCGCTACGCGGGCGCGTGAAGGGCGCGGAGGGTCGGCGCGGCGGCTTGTGGCACCCGGTCCGCGCGTCGCTGCGGGAGCGCGCGGACCGGGGCCGTACGAGGGGCCTCGGGCTCGGGGAGCCCGGGGCTCAGTGGGTGGCCAGCTCGCGGGGTCCGACGGCCAGGGCGTGCGCGTCCATGCGCTCGGCGGAGAGGATCGCGGCGGCCGTGTCGGCGCGGGAGGCCGCGACGACGAGGGCGCGGCCCGCGAGGGCGTGGGCGCGACGGTGAAGGGTCGCGAGGCGGGACGCGGGGGGCGCCGCGGCGGCCGGGGCGCGGACCGGCGCGGTGCCGCCGCGCAGCCGTGTCACCTGCTCAGTGAGCCGGTCGGCGCCGGCGTCCAGGTCCGCGGACGGCGCGAGCGCGCGGATCTCGTCCGTCACGGCGAGCAATGCCGCGAGGTGACCGGCGAGCTGGATGTCCAGCTCCTCCTCGCGCGACCGGTGGGGGAAATCGGAGGAAGGGGTGCCGGCCATCGTGTGGACCGACTTCGTGCGGATCGGTTCGTACATGGGATGGCCTCCTGTGCCTGACAGGAAGCCATCCTAGCTTGGATTCCGTCTAAAGTTGAGCCGGTTCGCGGAATGGGTCGCGACGCGTACACAGGGTGAGCGCGCCCCGCTCCGCCCGCGGGCGTCACGGCTGGCTGTAGCCGTCCAGGAACGTGCCGATCCGGGTCACCGCGTCCGTCAGATCCCCGACCGTCGGCAGGGTGACCACCCGGAAGTGGTCCGCCTCGGGCCAGTTGAAGCCGGTCCCCTGGACGACCATGATCTTCTCGCGGCGCAGCAGGTCGAGCACCATCTGCCGGTCGTCCTTGATCTTGAAGACCTTCGGGTCCAGACGCGGGAAGAGATACAGCGCCCCCTTCGGCTTCACGCAGGTCACACCGGGGATCTGCGTCAGCAGCTCGTGCGCGACGTCCCGCTGTTCCTTCAGGCGCCCGCCCGGCAGGACCAGGTCGCTGATCGTCTGCCGCCCGCTGAGCGCCGCCACCACCCCGTGCTGCCCCGGCATGTTCGCGCACAGGCGCATGTTCGCGAGGATCGTCAGTCCCTCGATGTAGGACTCCGCGTGCGCGCGCGGCCCCGAGATCGACATCCAGCCGACGCGGTAGCCCGCCACGCGGTACGCCTTCGACATGCCGTTGAAGGTGAGGGTGAGCAGATCCGGGGCGATCTTGGCGGTCGCGGTGTGCGTGGCGTCGTCGTAGAGGATCTTGTCGTAGATCTCGTCGGAGCAGACCAGCAGATTGTGCCGCCGGGCGATGTCCGTGAGCCCCCGGAGCATGGCTTCGTCGTACACCGCGCCGGTCGGGTTGTTCGGGTTGATGATGACGATCGCCTTGGTGCGGTCGGTGACCTTCCGCTCCACGTCCGCGAGGTCCGGCATCCAGTCGGACTGCTCGTCGCAGCGGTAGTGCACGGCCGTGCCGCCGGACAGGGAGACCGCCGCGGTCCACAAGGGGTAGTCCGGGGCCGGTACGAGGACCTCGTCGCCGTCGTCCAGCAGGCCCTGCATCGCCATCACGATGAGCTCGGAGACGCCGTTGCCGATGAAGACGTGCTCGACGTCCGTCTCGATGCCGAGGGTCTGGTTGTGCATCACGACCGCGCGGCGGGCGGCGAGCAGGCCCTTGGCGTCTCCGTAGCCGTGCGCCGAGGAGACGTTGCGGAGGATGTCCTCGAGGATCTCGGGCGGACACTCGAACCCGAAGGCTGCCGGGTTGCCCGTGTTGAGCTTGAGGATGCGGTGACCGGCCGCTTCGAGCCGCATCGCCTCCTCAAGAACCGGACCCCGGATCTCGTAGCAGACGTTGGCGAGCTTCGTGGACTGGATCACCTGCATGTCCGTGAGCTTACGGCCGTGTAACGCACACCGGGGCGTGTTTTTCACCACGTGAGACGTGGCGATTCGAGCCTCTTTGTCCGCGCGCTACTCCGAAAGCCCTGGTGGTCCCTAGAATGCGCGATCATGTCCTGGCAGTCCGGCGATTCCGAAGCCCGGCCGAAGGTGTACCTCCCACAGGGCGACGGGGAGACTCCTCCGGCCTATGAGACGTACACCGATCCGGCCGAGGCGCACGGCTGGCGGAAGGCGTACACGGACGGCGACGACACCGCCCTTCTCTACGCGGTGCCCGGGGACGGCGCCGTGCCCGGGGACCCGGCGGGGCGGCACGAGCGGCTGCTGCGCCGCCGGCGTGCCCGGCTGACCCGGCGGCTGGCCGTGGCCGGGGGCGCGGCGTGCGTCGTCGTCCTCGGCGTCGTCTTCGTGGGGGCCTTCGACTCCGGGGCGGCCGACGGGACGGGCGGCACGCCCGTGAGGACGGCCGGGCCGGTGCGTCTCGCGACGGGGCCCGCGCAGTCGGCCGAGGGATCCACCGCGGCCACGTCGGCTCAGCCGCCGGCCACCGGGCCGGACACCGCGTCGGCGTCGGCCGCCGCCTCGGCCACCGCGTCCGGGAGCGCGGGCGCCGCCTCGCCGGGCGCGACCACCAGCGCGGGGGGCCCTTCCATGGCCCCGACGCCGCCCGCCCCCTCCACGCCCCCCGAGTCCACCGCGCCTCCGGCCTCCGCGTCCACCGCGCCCCCGACCTCCGCGTCCGCCTCGGCGACGGGTGGCTCCATCGGCGGCCATGGCCATGGGCATGGCGGCGGCGGAGGGCGGCACAGGTAGCCGCCGGTCCCCGTGGGTCGGCCCTGCCGCCCGGGGAGATAGGGCACGGAATTCTCGTGTGCCCGCAACCCGCGCCGGATCAAGAGGCTCGACGGCCACCCCGGGCGCGACACCCGGTTCGCCGAGCTGCTGTAGGCGCAGGGCGCCTGCGTCCGGGTGGCCACGGACCGGGAACGGGACCGTGCCGAGCACGTCCTCGGCGTCACCCGGATCGACCTGCTCATCTCCGCGGCGCGGCGCGGCGCGGACCGGACCGGACCGGGGTGCGGGACTCACCGCCCTGCTCGGCCGGCGGGAGAGCGAGTGGTGTCCCGGACCCGCCGTCTTCCTCACCGGCCGCACCGCCCCGAACCGCGAGGCCCGTGCCGGGGCGCTCGACGCGCGGGTCGCCACGAGCGGCGCGCTGCTCTTCCGCTCCGCCGAGGAGGCGTACGAACAGGCCGCCCCCTAGGGCGTGTTGCGGACACTCCCTAGGCCGGAAACCGCTCCTTGCCCGCCTTTCCCTCCCCCCTCACAATGCACATGACAAACAGATGGCCGGAAGACCTCCGGTCAACGGAAGGCGACCGGATGACCTTCGGCCGCCCCAAGTCGCAAGAGGGGACCCCCACATGAGAAAGCCTCTCGTCGCCGCTCTCTTCGCCCTGGTGATGACCGGGGCGGGCGCGGCACCCGCGGTCGCCGCACCCGCGCCCGAGTCCGCCCCCACGCACGTGTCGGCCAAGGCCGTCCCGGCGGACACCGGGGCGGCCGCGCCCACGCTCCAGGCCGTCAACCTGGCCGGGACCGTCGCGCTCAGCAACTGCTCCGGCTCGGTCGTCCGCTTCCCCAACTCGGCGGACACCGACCCGGCGCTCGTGCTCTCCAACGGCCACTGCCTGGAGACCGGCTTCCCGGACCCCGGTGAGGTGATCGTCGGGCAGTCGTCCAGCCGGACCTTCGGTCTGCTCAACGCGGCCGGCACCAAGGTCGCCACGCTGCGGGCCAGCAAGGTCGCCTACTCCACGATGACCGACACGGACATCACGATCTACCAGCTCACCAGCACCTACGCGACCATCAAGAACTCGTACGGCATCAACGCGCTGACCGTGCAGAACACGCACCCGACCGCCGGCACCGCCATCACCGTGGCCTCCGGCTACTGGAAGCGGCTCTACAACTGCAGCATCGACGGCTTCGTGTACCGCCTCAAGGAGGGCGACTGGACCTGGAAGGACTCGGTCCGTTACACCTCCGCCTGCAACACCATCGGCGGCACCTCGGGCTCGCCGGTCGTCGACCAGTCCACCGGCAAGGTCGTCGCCGTCAACAACACCGGCAACGAGGACGGCGAGCGCTGCACGGTGAACAACCCGTGCGAGGTCGACGCGAGCGGCAACGTCACCGTCCGCCAGGGCATCAACTACGCCGAGGAGACCTACCAGATACCGGCCTGCTTCACGACCGGCAACAAGCTCGACCTGACCGCGAGCGGGTGCGTCCTGCCCAAGCCGTAGTGCCGCGGGAGGGCGGGCGGTCACGCCGTGCGGCGGACCGCCCGTCCCGCCAGTACGTCCGTCCTGCGCCCGTCCTCGACGACGAAACGGCCGTCGATCAGGACATGCGGGATGCCGGTCGGCAGGGTGCGCGGCGCCGCGAAGGTCGACCCCGCCGCGACCGTCGCCGGGTCGAAGAGGACCAGGTCGGCGCGGTACCCCTCGCGGACGAGGCCGCGGTCGGGCAGTCGCAGCCGGGCCGCCGGGCGGCCGGTGAGATGGGCGACGCACTCCTCCAGGGAGAGGACACGCAATTCCCGCACGTACCGGCCGAGATAGTGCGGGAAGGTGCCGTACGCGCGCGGATGCGGTTTGTCGCCGCGCAGGATGCCGTCGGAACCGCCGGTGTGCACGGGGTGCCGCATGATCGCCCGGACGTTCTCCTCGTGGCCGACGTGCTGCAGGATCGTCGGGCCGAGGCGGTCCTCGATCAGCAGACGGCGGGCGGTGGTCCAGGGGGCCTCGCCGCGCAGGTCGGCGGATTCCCGGACCGTGCGGCCGACGTACGACCCGAGGTCCGGGTCGGACACCCCGGAGATCTCGATCGTGTCCCACTCGATGGGGACACCGTGGCAGCCGTCGGCGCCCACGACCTCCATGTGGTGCCGGACGCGTTCGGCGGTCGCGTCGTCCCGCAGCCGGGCGAGAACCGCCTCCGGTCCGCCCTCGCCCGCCCAGCTCGGCAGCATCGCCACGAGCGTGGTGCACCCCGGGGTGTACGGATAGGTGTCCAGGCTGATGTCCGCGCCCTCCGCCAGCGCCTTGTCCAGCAGGGCGAGGAGGTCGGGCGCCTTCCCCTCGTTCACGCCGAAGTTCATGGTGGCGTGGGCGAGATGGAGCGGGCAGCCCGCCTCTCGCGTGAGGGTCACCATCTCCTCGTACGCCTCCAGGGCGCCCGCCCCGTAGGAGCGGTGATGCGGGCAGAAGTAGCCGCCGTGCTCCGCCACCACCTTGCACAGGGCGGTGAGTTCGGCGTCCTCGGCGTACATCCCGGGGGTGTACGTCAGCCCGGAGGACATGCCGACCGCGCCCTCCCGCAGCCCGTCCGCCACCAACCGCCGCATCCGGTCCAGCTCCTGGGGGGTCGCCTCGCGGTCCTCCCAGCCGACGGCGAGCATGCGGACGGTGCCCTGGGGGACGAGGTAGGCGGCGTTCACGGCGATGCCCTCGCCGTCGAAGCCGTGGTCCAGACGGTCCAGGTATTCGCCCACGGAGCGCCAGGTGAAGTCGATGTCGTCGCCGTGGCCGTTCCAGCCGGTGATCGTCCGGCGGACCTCGGCGAGCGTACGGTCGTCGACCGGCGCGTACGACAGGCCGTCCTGGCCGATGACTTCGAGGGTCACGCCCTGGGCGGCCTTCGCGCTGTGGTCCGGGTCCCGCAGCAGCGCGAGGTCGCTGTGCGCGTGCATGTCGATGAAGCCGGGGGAGAGCACGAGACCCTCGGCGTCCAGCTCGCGGGTGCCGCGCGGCCGCTGGCAGCCGGCCGCTGCGGCCTCCTTGACGATCGCGACGATCCGGCCGCCCTTGACGGCCACGTCGGCGCGGTAGGTGGCCGCGCCGCTGCCGTCGGCGACGTCCACGTCCTGGATGACCAGGTCGGCGTGATCCATGGGGCGTCTCCGGCTTCTAGAAGAACGTGCGGATGTAGTCGACGACCGTGCCGTCCGCCTCGACCAGCGGGATCAGCTGCCACTTGTCGAAGGACGTGCACGGATGGGACAGGCCCATGCCGAGCCAGTCGCCGACCTCCAGATCCGCCTCCGGCGCCGTACGCAGCCAGGCGTGCTGGTCGGAGAGCCCGCTGACCTCGATACCGGCCGCGGGACGCTCGGCACCGTCCCGGCGCACCACCTGGGCGAAGGGGAGGTCGAGGTCGTGGGCCGCGTCCCGCTTGCCCGCGTTGCTGAAGGCCTGCTCGGCGGAGGGCCGGGAGACGACCTGCGACCAGAGGCGGAACGCCGGGTGCAGGGCACCCTCCTCCGGGACGCGGGCGAACGGCGTCAGCTTGCGGTAGTGGCCGCCGTCGTGCGAGACGTACGCACCCGAACGCAGCAACTTCAGGACGGGGAGGGAGAGTTCCGGGATCTCCGCGAAGACGTCGGCGACCGCGTCGAACCAGGCGCTGCCCCCCGCGCTGACGACGACCTCGTCGAGGCCCTTGAAACGTCCGGAACCGTCGAACTCCACCGCGAGCGCGGTCAGCCGCCGCAGCCAGGCGTGCACCCGCCCGGGATCCGCGTCCGGGACCTCGCCCTCGTATCCCGCGACGCCGACCAGCCGGAGGGTCGCCGTCGCCGCCACCGCGTCCGCGACCGCCGCGCACTGCGCCTCCGTACGCACGCCGGTACGGGCGCCCTCGCCGGCGGCGAGCTCGACGACGACGTCCACCGGGCGGGCGCTCCCGCGCAGCGCGGCGTCCATCAGCTCCACACCGCGCACCGAGTCGACGTAGCAGACGAACCGGAAGCCGGGGTCCCTGGCCAGCTCGGTGGCGATCCACCGCAGGGCCGCCGCGTCGACGAGTTCGTTCGCGAGGAAGATCCGGTCGATGCCGAACTCCCGTGCCACGCGGACCTGGTGGGGGACCGCGAGGGTGATGCCCCAGGCGCCGCGCTCGATCTGCCGCCAGAACAGCTGAGGCGCCATGGACGTCTTGCCGTGCGGGGCGAACGCGAGGCCGTGCCGGGTGGCGTACGTCTCCATGAGTTCGAGGTTGTGGGTCAGGCGCTCGGCGGAGAGGGCGAGGACGGGGGTGGTGAAGCCGTCCGTGAAGAGGTTGCGGCGCTGGGCGGCCAACTCGCCGACGCTCAGGCCGTCCGCGTCCGGGGGCAGGCCCTTGAAACGGTGGTCGACGCGGTCCGCCGCGAGAGCGGCCAGCGGTGCGGCGGCGGTGTCGGCACTCATGGGGCCTCCTTGGTCTGCCCGGATGCGTTGCACACTGTGCAACGCTCATTGCGTATGTCGCTCACTGCTGTCTAACATCCCAGCCAACGCAGGGTCAACGGTGCCGTTCGCCGCCGTCGGCCGCCAGAGCGAGGAGCCCCGACCGACGTGACCAGCAACGGACCCGCAGGTGCCGCGTCCTCCGACGCCGACCTCGACACCGTCGAGGTGGTGGCGCTCGGCGAGTCCATGGTCACCTTCCTGCCCACCCGGGCCGGGCGCCTCGCCGACGTGCCGTCGTTCGAGCGGGGCATCGGCGGCGCGGAGTCCAACGTGGCGTGCGTGCTCGCCCGTGCCGGTCACTCCGCGCGCTGGGTCGGCAGGGTCGGCGCCGACGGGTTCGGCGACCACCTGGTGGAGGCGATCACCGCGTACGGCGTCGACACCTCCGCCGTACGCCGGGACCCCGACCGCCCGACCGGCGTCTACTTCCGCACCGCGGGCGACCGGGGGACCGACGCCCACGAAGTCGCCTACTACCGGGCCGGATCCGCCGCCTCCGCCATGACCGCGCGGAACATGGACCTGGCCGCCGCCCGCTCGGGCCGCGTGCTGCACCTGTCCGGCATCACCGCCGCACTCTCCGACGACTGCCTCGCCCTGATGCGCGAACTGACCGCCCCACGGCCCGGTCGCCCCCTCGTCTCCTTCGACGTCAACCACCGCCCGGGGCTGTGGCGCGACCCCGAAGGGCCGCGCGTCCTGCTCGACCTCGCGCGCGGCGCCGACATCGTCTTCGTCGGGGACGACGAGGCCCGCGAGGCCTGGGGGCTGCGCGGGGCCCGCGCGATCCGCGAGGCACTGCCCGAACCGGACCTCCTGGTCGTCAAGTACGGCAAGGGCGGAGCCGTCGTGTTCGACAACGACGCCCCCGAGGGGACCGAGGACGCCACCGGCACCGCCACCTTCGTCCGGGCCCTGCGCGTCGACGTCGTCGCGGCCGTCGGCGCCGGCGACGCCTTCGCCGCCGGGTTCCTCTCCGCCACCCTCCGCGGCCTCCCCGTCCGCGACCGGCTGCGCCACGGCCACCTGATGGCCGCCGCCGCCCTCACCGTGCCCGGCGACCTCGCCGAACCGCCCGCCCGCGGGCACGCCGACCGGCTGGCCGCTCTCGACGACCGCGCGTGGGAGACACTTCGACTCGGCCCCGGCTGGACCGAAGCCGACGCACGGGCCGCCGAGGAGGTACGCACGCCATGAGCCAGACCGTCGACCGAGCGCTGAGCATCCTGCCCCTGCTCGCCGAGGGCCCCGCAGACCTCGGTCAGGTCGCCGACCGCCTCGGCGTCCACAAGTCCACCGCACTCCGTCTGCTGCGCACCCTGCACGAGCACGGCCTCGTGTACCGCCAGTCCGACCAGCGCTACCGCCTCGGCGCCCGCCTCTTCGCCCTCGCCCAGGAGGCCGTCGAGAACCTCGACGTCCGCGAGATCGCGCACCCCCACCTCGTCCGCCTCAACGAACAGTGCGGACACACCGTCCACCTCGCCGTCCACGAGGAGAACGAGGTCCTCTACATCGACAAGGTGGAGAGCCGCTACCCGGTGCGCATGTACTCGCGGATCGGCAAACCCGTCGCCATCACCGTCGCGGCGGTCGCCAAACTGCTCCTCGCCGACCTGCCCGAGGCCGAGCGCCGCGCCCTCGCCGACAAGCTCGACTACCCCATGTACACAGCCCGTTCGACCCCCAGCGCCCCCGCCTTCCTGAAGGAGCTGGCGACGGTACGCGAACAGGGCTGGGCCACCGACCTCGGCGGCCACGAGGAATCCATCAACTGCGTCGCGGCCCCCGTCCGCGGCGCCGACGGACGCGTCTGTGCCGCCATGTCGGTCTCCGCGCCCAACGTCGTCGTCACCGCCGACGAACTGCTCACCCTGCTCCCGCTGGTGCGCCGTACGGCGGACGCCATCAGCCGCGACTACTCCGGCAAAGCCCCCACGAAGGAAGCACCGAAGGAATGATCACCGCATGACCGACAAGATCGCCCTCACCCCGAAGACCCACACCACCCCGCCCGCCAAGTTCTCGCACGGCGTGAAGAAGGGGAACATCCTCCAGGTCGCCGGCCAGGTCGGCTTCCTGCCCGCCGAGGAGGGCAAGCCCCCGACGCCCGCCGGGCCGACCCTGCGCGAGCAGACACTGCAGACCCTCGCCAACGTCAAGGCGATCCTCGAGGAGGGCGGCTCCGGCTGGGACGACGCGATGATGATCCGCGTCTACCTCACGGACGTCGGCCACTTCGCCGAGATGAACCAGATCTACAACCAGTACTTCGAGGACCAGGGCCTCACCGCGCCCCCCGCCGCCCGCACGACGGTCTACGTCGGCCTGCCGGCCGGACTCCTCGTCGAGATCGACGTACTCGCCGTTCTCGGCTGACGTCCGCTCACCGGCAGGACGTCCGCTCTCCGGGCTGACGTCCTCTCCCCGGGCTGACGCCCGATCACCTCCCGCACCGCGTACGTCGTCACGGTGCGGCACCCGCCGAATCCGGGGTGCCGCACCGCGATCCGCCCTGCCCGAAAGCCCGATGGACTGACGAAAACGAGGCCCCCCGACATGTCGTCGTATCCGCTCGCAGCGACAGCCCCGGCCCCGGAGACACCACCCCACACCGGTGGTCTCCTGCTCCTTCTCGACGGCACGGCCGGACTGCTCACGGTCGCCGCCCTCGGAATCGCGCTCCTCCTCTTCCTGATCATCAAGGTCAGGCTCCAGCCGTTCGTCGCCCTGCTCGCCGTCTCCATAGCCGTCGGCCTCGCCGCCGGACTCTCCGTCACGGAACTGTTCGGCACGGTCCAGAAGTCCACCGCGGTGTCGGTCATCGAGACGGGCATGGGCGGCATCCTCGGCCATGTCGCGATCATCATCGGCCTCGGCACGATGCTCGGGGCGATCCTCGAAGTCAGCGGCGGCGCCGAGGTGCTGGCGTCCCGGCTGCTCAACCTTTTCGGCGAGAAGCGGGCCCCGCTCGCCATGGGCCTGACCGGCCTGATCTTCGGCATCCCGGTCTTCTTCGACGTCGGCATCTTCGTCCTCGCGCCGCTCGTCTATGCCGCCGCCAAGCGCTCCGGCAAATCGATCCTGCTCTACTGCCTGCCCCTGCTCGCCGGCCTGTCGATGACCCATGCCTTCCTGCCGCCGCACCCCGGCCCGGTCGCCGCCGCGGGACTGCTGCACGTCCAGCTCGGCTGGGTCATCCTCATGGGCATCGTCTGCGGCATCCCCGCCGTGCTGGCCGCCTGGGTCTACTCCGCCTGGATCGGCAAGCGGATCTTCGTCCCCGTACCGCAGGACATGGTCGAGGCCGCCGCCGAGGCCAAGCTGGCCGTCATCGAGGAACAGCGCGCCGCGGGGACCCTGCGGCCGGGTGGAGCCGGGAGCGCGGAGGACGGCGCCGAGCCGCAGGAGAAGCCGGTGCCGCTCGGCACGGTCCTCGGCATCATCGGTACGCCCCTGGTGCTGATCCTCGCGGCGACGTTCTCCTCGATCGCCCTCGATCCTTCCACCTTGCGTTCGGTCATCGAGTTCTTCGGCAGCCCCTTCGTGGCCCTCACGATCGCCCTGGTCCTCGCCTACTACCTGCTCGGCATCCGGCGCGGCTGGTCCCGCAAGTCCCTGGAGACCGTGTCCACTTCGTCCCTGAAGCCGGTCGGCAACATTCTGCTCGTGGTCGGCGCCGGCGGCATCTTCGGAGCCGTGCTGAAGGCGAGCGGAGTCGCCCAGGCCCTCTCGGACACCTTCAACGACGTAGGCCTCCCGGTGATCTTCCTGGCCTACCTGATCTCCCTGGTCCTGCGCGTCGCCCAGGGCTCGGCGACGGTCGCGATCGTCACCACGGCCGGCATCGTCGCTCCGCTGCTCGTCGAGGGCGACCACTCCCAGGCCTTCGTCGCCCTGGTCATCATGGCGATCTCGGCGGGTTCCATCTTCGCCTCGCACGTCAACGACGGCGGCTTCTGGATGGTGGCCAAGTACTTCGGCATCAGCGAGCGCGACACCCTCAGGACCTGGACCGTTCTGGAGTCGGTGCTGTCCGTCGCGGGGTTCGCCGTGGCCGCCGCGGTGAGCCTCTTCGTATAGCCGCGGTGCCCCTTCGTGTAACAGAGGCATCGCTAAGTCGGGGCTGGCTGTGTCCGACACAGGATCTTCGACCATACTTCCGCTGTGGAGCAGCGCATAGGTTCGAAGAGCCAGCCCCTGGACGCCGCCGCGGTGAACCCGGCCTACATCCCCGGGCTTACGTCACCCGTGCCGGCGGAGCCGAAGGACGAGGTCGAGGAGACCGAGGAGGCCGCCGCCGAGGGGACCGTCTCCGACGAGACGGTCTCCGACGACGCGGCGTCCGACGAGGCGCCCGCCGCCGAGACCCCGAAGGAGTCCGTGACCGAAGAGGAAACAGACTCGGGGTCGGAACAGGAGGGCGGGTCGGAACCGGAATCCGGCCCCGACCCCGACGGACCCGCCTTCGAGGCATCCGACCGGCGCGCCTCGGTCACGGCCGACCACAGCGGCGTACGCCTGCGTCTGGACGACCAGGAGGCGGAGTTCCGCTGGGACGAGATCGGTGCCGTCGAGACGGAGTCGCCGCGCTTCGGCAAGCGGTTCACCGTCACGGTGCACACGCCGGACCGCCGTTGGTATCCCCTGGAGATCGAGGCGAGCGCCCGGTCACGCTTCAAGGAGTGGGAGGAACAGCTCGACGCCGTCCTGGACGCCTACTTCGAGGACGGCGACGACACGGAGGACGCCGAGGACACCAAGTCCGCCGAGGTGTCTGAAGTGTCCGAGGTCCCTGAGGTCTCTGAGGTGTCCGAGGGGATCGAGGCACCCGACGCTTCCGACGACGCGTCCGAGGCCACGGATGATTCCGACGGGTCCGAGGCGCCCGATTCCGACGCGTCCGGGACGAAGGTCGAGGGCCAGAAGCCTTAACCGGTACGGGGAACCGCGCGCCCGGTCACGC
>NZ_JBHWVI010000022.1:0-66546 GCF_042737005.1 Streptomyces sp. NPDC060027 | reverse complement strand
GGGTGGTGCCGGGCCCCCGTCGACGTAGGGGTGGGTTCACTCCGTCGGCGCCCAGTAGTCGGTCAGGGCGGCCGATCCGGGCTCCAGGGATTTCCAGGGGCCGTCGAAGGAGAGCACCGCGAAAGCGGCGGTGTGGAAGCCATGGGCGGTCATCCGGGCGCGGGTGTCGCCCTCGGCCTTGCCCGCCAGAATGTCGGCGAGGCCGTGTACGCCAGGGTTGTGACCGATGAGGATCACGTTCGTCGCGTCGTCCGGGGTTTCGTTGAGCACGGCGATCAGTTCGCCGGGCGAGGCTTCGTAGAGCCGCTCCTCATAGACCGTTTTCGGCCGGTGCGGGAGCTCCTGGACGGCGTGCTTCCACGTCTCGCGGGTCCGGATCGCAGTGGAGCAGAGGGCCAGCTCGAAGGGGATGCCTGTGTCGGCCAGCCTGCGTCCGGCGACGGCCGCGTCCATGCGGCCCCGGTCGGCGAGCGGCCGCTCATGATCGGACATCTGCGGCCAGTCGGCTTTCGCATGCCGGAAGAGGACAATCCTGCGGGGTTCTGCGACGCTCATGCGTCCCAGCTTCGCACGAAACATGCCATGGGGCGCAGGGAGTTGATGCGCTCCCCCGACGGGGGTGACGCCCCGCCCCGTCAGGGGTGATGCCGTACCCCTTCAGGGGTGAAGCGGTCTGCCCGGGAGCGGGGCAGCGCCTGTCTTTGCGAAGGGCGCGGTTCGACGGGGGACGGTTCTGCGGCGGGCGGTGGTTCGGCGGCCGTACGGCCGTTTCGGCGCGGTCTGCCCTGGTGGCATGGCCTGCCGTGGCGAGCCGGTGACGTGCCCGGTGAGGCGAGTGGTGGGGCTCAGGGGCGCCCGGGGGTGCGACGGGGCGCGGGGCCGGCGCGGCTCACGGGGTGTTGTTCAGCACCGTCTGCTGGATACGTTCGAACACGTGCGTGATCGCCGGGTCGCTGCCCGCGGCATGCGCGTCCGCCGGGTTGAGGATCATGAGCAGCAGGGTGACGAAGGCGAGCACCGGCAGGGCGAGGGCCCACCAGCGCAGTCGGATGTCCACGCGGCCCGTGGTCGCCGGGTGGGGCCGGGTGTGCGTATGGGCCGACATGCCGCCTCCGTGAGTCTTCGAGTGGTCCCTGGGCCGCCTCTCGCGGCCACACCTCGAAACTACGGACTCCGCGGTCCTCAACCCATCCGGTGATCCACCCACTTGACCCTGACACTCGCCCCCTAGGGGACGGGGGGTTAGCCCCACCCCCCGGGCCCGAAGGCGGGTCGCCGTCGGGGCGACGTGTCCTGGAGGGGCGAGCGGGGCGTCACGGCAGGGATGCGGCGGCGGTCAGTGCGAGGCCGCCGGGCGCGGGGCTTCGCCGTTCACGGTGACGCGATGGACGCGATGATGCCGATGATCACCGTGATGGCCAGCATCGCGCCGAACACGAGCAGCAGCTTCTTCTGGCCGTTCTGGGGGTTCGGGTCGAGCACAGGCATGCGGCCATTCTCGCACCCCGGGTGCGCCCGGCCGCCGCCGGGGCCCGGTTCCCGGGCGGGCCGGGCCAGGGGTCAGCCCGCCGCCTCGTCCTCCACCGTGCGGTCGCGGCCCGCCAGGATGCCGACGCCGATCTGCGGAATCATCAGCGCCGCCATCATCGCGAGCGGCAGGCCCCAGCCGCCGCTGTGCTGGTAGAGCACGCCCACGAGCAGGGGGCCCGGGATCGAGAGCAGATAGCCGGTGCTCTGGGCGAACGCCGACAGCTTGGCGACGCCCGCGCCGGTCCGGGCCCTCATGCCGACCATGGTGAGGGCCAGCGGAAAGGCGCAGTTGGAGACGCCGAGCAGCAGGGCCCAGGCCCAGGCACCCGCCGCGGGTGCCAGGTAGAGGCCCGCGTAACCGGCGAGCCCGCAGACGCCGAGGGCGACCACGATGGGCCCCTGGTGGGGCAGGCGGGTGGCGAGGCGCGGGATGACGAAGGCCAGCGGCACGCCCATCACCATCGTGACGGCGAGGAGCAGTCCGGCGGTCCCGGCGGCGACGCCCGCGTCGCGGAAGATCTGTGCCATCCAGCCCATCGTGATGTAGGCGGCGGTGGCCTGGAGGCCGAAGAAGACGGCGAGCGCCCAGGCGGTACGGCTGCGGGTGATGCGCAGTCCGTCGGGCTCGTGCCGGGTGCTGCCGGCCCCGGCGGGCGCACGGTCGTCGGGGCGGGACGCGGCGCCCCGCACGCGTACCAGCGCGATCCACGGGAGGACGGCCGCCGCCGCGAGTCCGGCCCAGACCACGAGCCCGGACTGCCAGCCGCCTCCCAGGGCGCCGGTCATGGGGACGGTCACCGCGGCCGCGGCCGAGGTGCCGAGCGCGAGGGCCATCGAGTACAGACCCGTCATGGACCCGACCCGGTCGGGGAACCAGCGCTTGACGATGACCGGCATCAGGACGTTGCTGACGGCGATGCCCATGAGCGCGAGCGCGCTGGCGGCCAGGAAGCCGGCCGTGCCCCCGATGTACGGGCGCAGGGCCAGGCCCGTGGTGATGGCGACCATGCCCGCGCAGACGACGGTGGCGGGCCCGAAACGGCGGGCGAGCCGGGGTGCCATCACGCCGAAGACGGCGAAGCAGAGGGGCGGCACGGAGGTGAGCAGTCCGGCCGCGCTGCCGCTCATGCCGAGCCCGTCGCGCACTTCTTCGAGGAGGGCGCCGAGGCTGGTGATGGCCGGGCGCAGGTTGAGCGCGGTGAGGACGATGGCGACGACCACGAGCCGCGTCGTCCACGCGCGCGTGTCGGGCGTTCCGGGTGCCGAGCTCTCGGTGGAGCGACGTATCGCTGGGGACGTCATCGTCGTCCGGGTTTCCTCGGGGGCCATGCCCCCCATCATAGAATCATGGGATGATTGGCTGTCCAATCCCGCTGCGTTAATCTCCGGATCCTGTAGCCCGGCGCGAACGACCACACTCGGGCCCGTACGAAGGACCGTCATGCCGCTGAGCCATCCCCGCCGTTCGGCCCTGTCCGAGCAGGTCATCTCCGAGCTGCGGAACCAGATCACCTCGGGCGAGTGGCCGGTGGGCTCCCGTATCCCCACCGAGCCGGAGCTCGTCGATCAGCTCGGCGTCGCCCGCAACACGGTGCGCGAGGCGGTCCGGGCGCTCGCCCACAACGGGCTGCTGGACATCCGGCAGGGTTCCGGCACCTATGTCGTGGCGACCAGCGAGCTGGCGGGCGTGATGCACCGCCGGTTCGCGGACGCCGACCCGCGGCACATCGCCGAACTGCGTTCCACCCTGGAGTCGAGCGCCGCGCGGCTGGCCGCCGAGCGGCGCACCGAGCGCGATCTCAAGCAGCTGGACGCGCTCCTCGTACGCCGCGAGGAGGCCTGGGAGTCGGGCGACGCGGAGGCCTTCGTGGCCGCCGACGCGACCTTCCACATGGCGGTGGTGGCCGCGTCCCGCAACGACGTCATGACGGCGATGTACGCGGATCTGGGAGAGGTGCTGCGCGACTGGCTGCGCGAGGACGTCGGCAAGGAACTGACGCCGGAGACCTACATGGACCACGCGCGGCTCGTCGACGCGATCCGCACGGGCGACGCGGAGGCCGCGGCCACGGAGGCCGCGAGCTATCCGTTCCAGTGCCGGCCGGGACGGCCGGGCGGCCAGGGACAGCCGGGCGGCATCCGCCCCGGCGGCCGACCGTCAGGTCCCCAGCCGGGCAGCTGACCGTCAGGTCCTCCCCAGCCCGGCGGCTGACCGTCAGGTCCCGTGGGTGATCCAGGCCGCGCGGACCTCCTTCCAGCAGCGGCCCGTCAGCCTGACCGTCATCGCGGGCCCCACGTCGACCGGGGCGCTGTCGGTGTCGATGTCCCACCAGCGGGCGCACTCGATGTGCAGCCGGACGCGGTCGGTGTCCACATAGGGGTTGTGGCAGTACGCGACGACATGGGAGCCGGTGACCGTGGTCCGACACGCGGCACCGAACGGCTGGGGCGCGGCGGGCCGGGACCCCGCGTCCACGCTCACCACGCGCGGGTGGGGCATCGCGTCGTACGGCACGGCCATCACCAGAGCGACAGCGGCGAACACCGGAGCAAAGCGGCGGGACAGGCGCACAAGGGGACCTCCTCGGCCGTACGGCTGCGGGGCGGTGCGTCCTCCCAGCCTGCGGGCCACGGGGTCCGGGGCGCCCGGTCGAATGGGCCGAACGGGCGACGCCCCGCTCCCCGCGCGCTGCGGGAAACGGGGCGTCGATGCCGTGCGTGGGCGCTTACGCGCCGATGGCGTGCAGACCGCCGTCCACGTGGATGATCTCGCCCGTGGTCTTCGGGAACCAGTCGCTCAGCAGGGCGACGACGCCCTTGCCGGCCGGCTCCGGGTCCTTGAGGTCCCACTCCAGGGGCGCGCGGGTGTCCCACACCGAGGCGAGCTCGCCGAAGCCCGGGATGGACTTGGCGGCCATGGAGCCGATCGGGCCCGCCGAGATGAGGTTGCAGCGGATGTTCTGCTTGCCCAGGTCGCGCGCCATGTAGCGGCTGGTGGCCTCCAGGGCGGCCTTGGCCGGACCCATCCAGTCGTACTGCGGCCAGGCGTACTGCGCGTCGAAGGTGAGGCCGACGACGGAGCCGCCGCTCTGCATCAGCGGCAGGCAGGCCATGGTCAGCGACTTCAGGGAGAACGCCGAGACGTGCATGGCCGTGGCGACCGACTCGAACGGCGTGTTGAGGAAGTTGCCGCCGAGGGCGTCCTGCGGCGCGAAGCCGATGGAGTGCACGACGCCGTCGAGGCTGCCCAGCTCCTCGCCCACGACATCGGCGAGGCGGCCGAGGTGCTCGTCGTTGGTGACGTCGAGCTCGATGACCTTGGTGGGCTTCGGGAGCTTCCTGGCGATGCGCTCGGTCAGCGTGGGCCGCGGGAACGCGGTCAGGATGATCTCGGCGCCCTGCTCCTGGGCCAGCTTGGCGGTGTGGAAGGCGATGGAGGACTCCATCAGCACACCGGTGATGAGGACGCGCTTGCCCTCGAGAATTCCGCTCATGGTGATCAGTGACCCATTCCCAGTCCGCCGTCAACCGGGATGACGGCTCCAGTGATGTACGAGGCGTCGTCCGAGGCGAGGAACCGCACCGTCGCGGCGATCTCCTCGGGCTGCGCGTAGCGGCCCAGCGGCACCTGCGACACGATGTTCGCGCGCTGCTCGTCGGTGAGCGCCTGCGTCATGTCGGTGTCGACGAAGCCGGGCGCGACGACGTTGAAGGTGAGGTTGCGCGAGCCGAGTTCCCGGGCGAGCGAACGCGCGAAGCCGACAAGGGCGGCCTTGGACGCGGCGTAGTTCGCCTGCCCCGCGGAGCCGAGCAGGCCGACGACCGACGAGATGAGGACGACGCGGCCCTTCTTGGCCCGCAGCATGCCACGGTTGGCGCGCTTGACGACGCGGAAGGCGCCGGTGAGGTTCGTGTCGATGACCGAGGTGAAGTCCTCCTCGGACATGCGCATCAGCAGCTGGTCCTTGGTGATGCCGGCGTTGGCGACCAGGACCTCGACCGGGCCGTGCTCGGCCTCGATCTCCTTGTAGGCCTGCTCCACCTGCTCGGTGTCGGTGATGTCGCACTTGACCGCCAGGCACCCCAATTCCGTCAGGGCGGCCGGCGGCTCACCGGACCGGTACGTGATCGCGACCTTGTCGCCTGCGTCGGCGAATGCGCGGGCGATGGCGAGGCCGATGCCCCGGTTGCCTCCGGTGACGAGAACCGAGCGGCTCAACAGATCACCCTTTCGATAGCGGAATGAAACCCCTGCAATACAGGCGCCTTCCTCGAAAACCTATCGGTCCGCCCGGCCTCTCAGAGAATCGGGCACCGACAGTGGGTTCGGGTGCCTGCTGTCGGGTCTCTACAGAAAGCAGGGGCGGTACGGCCGAAAGGGCGCGCCCCGGTCCGCCGTCAGCTAGTTTCGCCCTGCCGGATGTTTGCGTGGGGAGGGCTGCCAACCGCAGCGCCTCGCGCGGCGTCCACGGACGCGGCGAGATCCGCAATGTCCACCGCAAGATCCCGCCAGGGGCGCGAGAGATCCACGACATGCCGCCAGATCCTCAGCCGCCCCTCCCCCACCGGCACCTCCACGAGGCTGGGTCTGCCCGAGGCGTACACGAGGTGGCCCTCGGCGAGTCCGAGGCGCACGCAGTACGCGGTCATTTGGTAGAGGTCGTCCCGTTGCGGCTTGGTCTTGAACTTGGCATCGAGGACGACGGCCTGTCGCAGTACTCCGTCACGCGGGGACGGCAGGTAGTGCACGAGGTCTGGCTTGAGTACATGCCTACCTGCGGCATCGAGAAAGAAGCTCCGATCCTGCGCTTCGGGCCTGCCTCCCACACGCAGGCGCAACGCCTCGCCGACCGCACGGGCGAGGTACGCCTCGAAGAGGCGCCACATGGTCACAAGCATCCCGTCGACGGCGATCTCGCGGCCGTCGAGTTCATACGAGGCGCCGCGCAGGACGAGTTCGGCGAGGACGAGTGCGTGCGCGTAACGGGCGTTGCGGCGGTCGAGGGTCCAACCGGGTGCGTGGGCTCCGGCAGGCAGGAGCCGGACTCCGTCCAAACGGGCTGTGAGTCGCTGAAGGGCGGAACGTGGGCCGGGTTCAAGGCCGGGGACGCGCAGAAGGCGGCGGGTGGCGGCGAGGAGGAGGCGGTTCTCCGGTATGTCGGGAGTGTGATCGTCGTACACGACTTCAAGCGGCACAGGGACCCCTGGTCTGCGGCGGAGCTGGTCCGCATGGCGGATGCGGCCGCGGACGACGGGCAGGGTTTCGTACGTCTCCCTGTAGTCGTGAAGAACGCCGTGGAGCAGAGCGCGGTCGGCAGCGGAGACGAAGGCGTACGCAAGGGCTGGGAGGAGGTCGGGGCGCGAGTCGGCGGTGACGGGACGCGGGTCGAAGGTGACACGTTCGGGGGCGTACGAGACGAGGTGGAGTAGTCGGTCGACGGGGACCTTGGGGGTGATGGTGAGCTGGAGGGTGCCCACTCCCGTGCCGAGGCGCACCGAGCCGACCTGATCCTTAGCCTTCAGCCGCCAACGGGTGGCGGTCTCCGGATGCATCTGGACCAGGCCGCCGTGAGCGGCGAGCGTCGCCACCTGGGCCGGGGCGAGCTCCCATGTGGTCCAGCCGCCGCCCTCCGGGAGCCGGATGTGCGCCGCCGCGTCCTGGCAGTCGCGGGGCTGGGTACGCCGATCGTTCACGAGTCCTCGGAGCCGGAGCCGTCGCCCGAGGGCGGCAGGATGCCGAGCCGTTCACGCAGACCCACGAGTCCGTAGACCTCTTCCACATCGGTGCCGTCGCCCCAGTGATGTTCGGTGAGGAGCGGAATGATCTGCGTCCTCCACAGGCGTTCGAGGGCGCCGTCGCCCGCGTGCGCGAGGTCCTGCATGAAGTACGAGGGGCCGACGCGAAAGGAACGGTCGCCGGGGCTGCCGTCGGCGAGGAGGCGGTTGATCTCGTCGAGGAGACGGACGTACGAGTCGTCGTACGTGGCCGGGTCCTCCCCTCGTTCCTCCGCCTGCTTCCGCAGCCAGGAACCCAGCACTCCGTTCACCGGCGGTGTGTCGGGGTGGAGTTCCATGAAGGAGAAGCGGCGGCGCATGGCCGCATCCATGTACGCCACCGAGCGGTCAACGGTGTTCATGGTGCCGAGGATGTAGAGGTTGGGTGGCAGGCGGAAGCCGCGGCCGTCGTCGGAGCCGTAGAGGAGGTGGACGCGCTCGGTGCGGTACTCCAGGAGGAAGTACAACTCGCCGAAGATTTTGGCGAGATGACCGCGGTTGATTTCGTCGATGACGAGGACGAACGCCTCGGCCGGGCGCCGTTCCGCTTCGTCGGCGAGCTTACGCAGCGGGCCCCGCACGAGGTCGTAGCCGAGCCCGCCGTCCGCGCCACCGTCTTGCTTGCTGCCCAGGCGAGGGCGGATGCCTTCGAAGAAGTCCTCATAGGCGTAGGCGGGGTGGAACTGGACGAGACGGACGTTGGTAGCACTGGAAGCGCCCGCCAGATGCCGGGCGAGGGCGAGCGCGGTGTAGGTCTTGCCGGTGCCGGGCGGGCCGTGGAAGATCAACTGCGGTGTGGCGCGCAGGAGTTCGACGCAGTCCTGAAGCCAGTAGGTGTCAGGCATGTGGAGTTTCGCTGCCAGTTCAGGGGTGGCGTCGGAAAGTTCCGCCGGCCCCTCGGATACGGGGGCGGTACGCGGCATGTCCCCGATCAGGGCGAGTACGGTCTCGGCGTACTCGGTGGCCTCGAAGACCTGGGAGTCCGCGTCCTGGACCACTCCGGAGAGTCCGGAGGGCAGGTCTTTGAGGAAGTCCAGGGGCTTGTTCAGGTTGCGCCACTCGACGGGCCGTTCCAGCTGTTCCGCCCCGTGAGCGGCTGGGCCGCTGACGACACCGACGTACGTCTCGAAGCCGTCGGTGGACAGCACGATGTCGCCCTCGCGCATCCGGTTGAGGAAGGCGTCCAGCTCGCGGGCGACGCTCTCCCGGCGGGCGGGCGAGGTGGTGGGGAGCGCGGTGTCGACGGCCCTTCGGACGCTGTCCGGGTCGTGGGCTCCCACGGTCGGGGGCTGAAATCCCGTGGTGAGAGTGACCACCGAGTGCTCGCGCCACGGCCCCCGGATGAGGGGAACAGCCGTCTTGGCGTCCGTGCCCCGGATGATCCACAACTGACGGGGCAGCTCCTGATCGACCTCGGCTTCATCGGCCGGCTGCTTGGCCGCGATCAGCGCCTCCCACACAGGCATCCGCCGGTCGAGGAGCGCGCGGACGGTGTCCAGGCTGGTCCGGGCGGTGTCGAGGACGCCCTCGCCTTCCAGGAGGTTGCGCCAAGTGTCGCGTTCATGGGGCAGCAGGGGTAGACCGGCGCCGGCTTCCCCGTCCTTTCCAAGAGCGAGGTGCCAGCCCAGCGGACGGGTTCCCAACAGCGCCGGCCCCAGGACGTTGAAGTCCACAGCGAACTCATGGGCCACCTCCTCCAGCACCGTCCAGGAGCCACTGTCGACGAGCTGCTCCAAAGCGGTCGCGGCCGCAGCACACGCAGGCTGACGCTCCCACTGCCGGTACCGACTGCGCATCTCAAGGTTGTAGTCCACCGGGTCCGGCCACCGGCGGAGGGCGTCCTGACCAATTCCTGTCAGCTGCCAGCGGCGCCCGCCCCGGTACAGCCAACCCACCTTGCCCAGGTTGATCGCGTACCGGTTCACATAGTCCTTGAAGGGCGTGCTGTTCTGCTGAGGAGACTCGTCGAGAGCGTCACGCCAGTCCGTCGTCAACCGCGGGTCCTCCGCGAGAACCCGTTCCCACAGCGGCCCGAACCGCATGCCGTCTTGGAGTGCGTCCCGCTCAAGGATCGTGGCGGCGGTGTGCAGGGCACGGGCCACGACGGTGGTGATACTGGGCACGGCGTCCATTCCTCGCAGGGTACGGGCATGACGTCGCCGTCCGTACGAGCGTGGGACCGGGCGGCTCCAGACCGGATGCCGATCAGCCGAGGCCGACCGACGTCCCCCGTGATGACAGGGCGTTCACTCCCGTCAACACGGCGTGACCTTGCAACCCTACCCCGTACCCCTGACATATGCCGAAGCTTCCAACCTGCCTATCCCGGTGGATTGTTGAGCAGTCCGCCCGGCGTCGACTCCGGCTCCGGCCCCCGCACCGCTTCCCGTCGCAGGACATACTCCGCCCATACGGTCTTGCCCGGCCCCTGTCGTTCATCCACGCCCCAGCGCGCGGCCAGGGCCCCTACGAGGAGCAGGCCCCGGCTGCCGTCGAGGGCCCCGCCTTCGGGCCTGGATGGATTCGGTCGCCCTGGGTGAGTGTCCAACACCTCGACGCGTACGACACCGGTGGCGACGTCGTAATGAAGGCGGAGCTCGAAGTCCCGCCCGGGGACCTGCCCGTGCAGGGCGGCATTCGAGGCGAGTTCGGCGACGAGGAGGGTCACGGTGTCGGAGGCCGGGCCGCCGTACGGCACGCCCCACAGGTCGAGCAGGAGCGTGGTCAGTCGGCGCGCGAGCCGCGCCCCGCGCCGTGTGGCGGAGAACCGTTGAACGAACACACTTACGGTAACGGCCTCTTGGGCCTGTGGTGCTGGCATGCGTCCAGCGTTCCGGCTCTTCGCACCTCGCCAACAGGCACGACACCCATACAGATGCTGCTGTATCAGTGCACACTCTGGACTGGGCGAGTAACGCACCGTGACCATGAGCGGATTAGGCAGATCGGGCAGGGCTCGGTGGGAACGTGAGCACGGGAGGCGCGCGCGATGGCAGTGGACGACAACGGAGGCGGCACGAGCAGTGAACCCGAACTCTCCGACAGTCTCAAGACCTTCGGCGCGGTCCTCAAGGCCCTACGGGAGGAATCCGGTCTCACACAGGAGGAGTTCGCTGTGCGGGTGCGGTACTCGACCGCGTACATCGCCAAGATCGAGCAGGGCAAGCGGTTCCCGCCAACCGATCTGCCCTCACGAGTCGAGGATGTGCTCGGGACGGTCTCAGTCAAGGTCCTCACGGCGGCGGCGAGGAGCCTGACACGGAGGGCGGGGCTGGCTTCCTGGTTCCGGCAGTGGGCGGGGATCGAGGAGGAGGCGATCTCCTTGTACGCGTATGAGTGTCGGGCGGTTCCGGGGTTGTTGCAGCCGGAGGCTTACATCCGGGCGGCCTTTGACCGGCGGTTGCCACCGGTGACGGAGGAACAACTCGAACGCGAGGTCGCGGCTCGGTTGGACCGCCAGCAGCTCCTCACCCAGATGCCGAACACAGCCTTCAGCTTCATCATCGAACAGAGCATCCTGGAGCGGCGGATGGGCGGCGCCGTTGTGACCAGGCGGGTCGTCGAGCACTTCCTGGCGGTCGGCACTAGGCGCAACGTCGAGATCCAGATCATGCCCATCCTGCAGGAGGATCACAGCGGAATCGACGGTCAGATGTACCTGGCTGAGACTCCCAGTCACCAGTGGGTCGGCTACACCGAAGGGCAGCGGTCGAGCACTCTGATCTCTGCGCCCAAAGACGTGAGCGTGCTGCTCCAGCGCTATGGCAAGCTGCGTTCACAGGCCCTGGACTGCCGGGCTACGGTGAGCCTGCTGGAACAGATGCGAGGAGCGCTATGAGCACTACCGATCAGCTGAGCTGGTTCAAGAGCAGCTTCAGCGGCAGCGAGGGCGACAACTGCGTCGAGGTCGCTCTGCGCCCCGAGAGTGTCCATATCCGCGACTCCAAGGACATAGGGATCCGCACGATCGTCGTCGCGCCGGGCCCCTGGTCAGCGTTCACTGCCCTGGCGGCGAAATCGTCGCTGGACAGCTGAGTCCGAGCCGTACGGGATGTACGCGGGCGGGTGCGGAAGTGGCTTCCGCACCCGCCCGGTTGCTTGTGCCCCGCTCGTTACTCCTTCTCGTTCTCGTCAAACATGCCGAGCAGGTCCAGCTGTATGTCGACGCCCTCGACCTCGTCCAGGCCGAACAGGCCCCCGCCCAGCTGATCAGGGGTGGCCTTGCGGCGCCCCTTCTTCTTGGCCGGATCCGCCCGGCGCTTCGGCGGGCCTCCGGCGGGGGTGACGCGGGTAAGCGGGCTCGCGCCTGAGGGATGACGCGGGCCGTTCGCGGGCAGCGGGGTAAGGGACTCGTGCGCGAAGGGACGGCCCTCGGCCATCGCCTCGTAGACGCGGACGATCTCCCTGTTCGTGGCCTCGAAAAGCCCAGGCTGATTATTCTTGAACGCTCGGAAGCTGTCCAGAACGAGATCCACATCCGCGCGCTTGATCCCATACAGGTGGAAGTATGCAGCGTCCAGCTCTGCGCGAATCAGGAAACGCCGCTGATCATTCCAGACGAAGGGCGGCCCGTCATCACCGAGGTACTTCGCCCAGGGGGCCATTTCATAGGAGGTGTAGGTAAGTTCAAGAACTCGGGGACGGATCCAGTCGGCTAGGGAGATCTCTGAGCTCCAAGGAACCGAGAGATCGTATGTGGCGGGCGGCAGGACGGGAAGCTGTTCAAGCACGAAATACACCAGGGATGCACCTGTGTACTTCTGCTTGGCCATGAAGTCCAGCACTCTGCTATTCAGGTTAGCCAGCAACTGTTCCGGCGCCCTTGAAGGGAACATCAACGGAAACTTGTGACCTACTGCTGTCCTCGGTAGCACCGACGCGATCACCGTTCGCTCGTCCGACCATCGGCAGACGTCACGCCAGCCCATCAGCCAGCCATGCGTCCAGGCCTGGCGCGGCTTGGTCAGGTCTTCGGCAAGACTGTCCTCGACCTCGCTTTCAGCGACCCAGCGCCGAGGCAGAGGCACGGCCGTGGGGTCTTGGTGAGCTTCGGAGTCGAGTCGGGGCAGAGTTCCCTTATTGATTTGCGCCTGAGTCGCGTTCTCGTACGTGGCGAAGCGGCTGTCGTAGTGGTGAAGCATCCGCCCCTCATACAGCGGGAGGTAGCGGGCCGTGCCATCCGTGAACACCGTGCCCGAACGCGAGTGATCGCCAACTAGAGACTCCGACTTGCGGTAGCTCTTAGTGTCTTCGCACATACGCATGAAAGGCGCCGATCCCAGTCGCCATGGGTCTGCAGGCCCACCACTGACGTGCCGTCGCAGCAGTGGCACCGATTCGTGAACAGATTCCAATACCCGCAGATGCTCATCACTCTCGCAAGCAGGCGCCGTCCGAGTGTTCGGGTTGATCTGCTTGAACCCCTCCTCGTCCAGTGTGAACTCCCGCGCATCCAGCTGATCCGGGCGACGGGCCCGGAAAGCCAAGCGCACAACCTGATAGCGCTCGGCAAGATCGCGACCCGCCATGGTGAACAGGCAGAATGCCATCCGGTTGGTAACCGCCGGAAACAGCTTCTCCTCGTTCTCCATGTCCAGCACCGCCACCATCTGATGCCGCTCGACCAAGTCCGAGAAGAACCCCGCCGTGGTCTTGTCCGTAGCGATGCCCGTGGGCAGAACCAGCCCCGCCATCCCCTTCGGTCCGATCAGCTGCCGTGCCTTCTCCGCGAAGACCGCGTACGTGTTCACGTCGCCGAAGCCGGTCTTCGGGAACAGGCCCGACTTCCGGTACATGATGACCTGCCCCTTGGACTCCCGCTGGTCGAACTGATACTCCACGTACAGCTGACGGTCGCCCTCGTTGGGCTCACCGTCCTCGTACACGCTGTGCGCGAGATCCTCGATCATGCGGTCGCGGATGCTGGCCGTGTCCGCCGCGGCGATGCGCTCGTCCCGCGCCGCGAACCACTCCTTCTTCTGGATTTTGACGCGCTCCCACGGCGGGTTCCCGAGGACCGCATCGAAGCCGCCCTGCCAGCCGGCGTCCGGATTGGCGTTGTCGGCGTCCAGGTCCTCCACGCGGAAGACGCGGGGGAACTCCAGGTGCCAGTGGAAAAACTGGTTACGGCGGACGATGTCGGCGAGCATCAGCTCGGCGTCCTCGTCGTCGAACTTGCCGCCCTTCTCAACAGCACGGAGTACGTCCGTCGTGATGGCGGCGGGCGTGTCCTTGCGCTTGGGCCAGAGGAAAGACGCGCACCACACGTCCGCGACCCTCTTCATGTGCCGCAGCTCGGGCCGGTTCTCGAACTGCCGGTGCAACCGGGCGTGCTGGCGTACCTCGGCGAGGCTGTGATCCCTGACCTTGGCGACCTTCTCGGCCTCTTCACGCACGGTAGCCGTGCTGGTACGGACGACAGCTGCCCTGCCCAGTTCGAGTTTCTGTTGACGACCGTATTCTTTTTCGTTCTGCTGGCGCAGTGACGTGACGACCGACTGCTCGTCACCCTCCAGCTTCTCGAAGGCCCCGTCCGGGATGCCCGCCTCCAGCCGGGCCGGCGTCGCCCCCAGCAGCGCGTTGCCGGTCTTGATGCGGTCGTCGAGGTAGGCGAGCGGCTCACCGGGGGTGAGGGACTCCAACCACAGTGACACCTTGGCGAGTTCGGCGGCGAGGGGGTTGAGGTCGACGCCGTGGACACAGTGGCGTACAACCCTGGCCATCGCCTCGCGAACACGTTCGGGGGCGGGCTGGGACTCGCCGTGCACCATCTGCGCATACCGCAGCGCGATACGCCGGGCCGCGGCGACCAGGACGTGGCCCGAACCACAGGACGGATCCACGAAGTTGATCTGGAGCAGGTGGTCGGGGATACCCGAGGCCTCGTACTGCTTTATGACCGGGTCGAGGGCGTTGTCGAGGAGCTTCTCGATCAGGACGGCCGGGGTGTAGTACGAGCCGGTCAGTTTCCGCTTATTGCCCGCGACGAGGTCCTTGAGCTCGAAGATCTCATTGTCGGCCTCGCGGGCCGGTACGAGCTCCAGGAGGGACTCGTAGACGCTGCCCAGCTCCTCGGCACCGAGGTGGCGGTAGTCGACGCGGGTGGTGCGGCCCTTCTCCTTGATCCGGGAGAGCAGGCGCACGGCCTCCAGAAGTCGCTCGTTGGGCAGCTTCGCCGCGCGCAGCGGCTCGGCTCCGCCGGGCAGACGGGTGGGACGGGCGTCCTGGTCGACCTCGCTCGGGTCGGGGAGGTAGTAGAGGCCGCCGAGTCCTGGGAGCGCCAGCGTGGGTTCTCCGCCATCGCGGCCGAGGGCGTTCAGGACATGCTTGAGCCCTTCCCACAGGTCGATATTGTGGTCGCCCTTGCGGCGGGAGGCGATGCGGCGCAAGCGGGCGGTCGAGAAGTAAAGCGTGTAGCGCTCGCGGGCCGCCTGATTTGCCTTCACCTCGGCCTTGGTGGCCTTGGGGCCGGGTCGTTCAAGGAGGGCGTCGCGGTCCTCGGCGACGAAGAGGAAAATCAACTGGTAGGCAAGGCGCAGCAGTTCATGGTGGAAGTCGTCGAGGGCGCGGCGCCCGCCCACGGTGATCGCGTCGGTGAGGTCCGGGTTGTTCTGGAGGAATCCCGTACCGAGGATGGTCAGTGCCTTCGCAACCTGGTCACGCAGCAGGTTGCGGGAGCGGATGCCGGTCTCGACGGCGAAGTTGCGCCACCACTCCAGGCGGCAGTCCGCCGGAGTGAGCGGGGCCTCGTCGGCCGTCGTGGCGTCGGCGTCTTCCTCGCCCGCCAGCTCCTCGTCTTCCTCCTCGTCCTCGGCAGTGGTCGCCCCTCGGCGCTTCTTCTCCGGTTTGGGCACCAGTTCCAGGCGGGAGGCGTGCAGCAGCGCGTACATCAGCAGGAAGTCGGAGAAGTCGCCGCCTCCGAAGATCGCTTCGAGGTCGAACTCGACGTACGCCGAACCGACGAGCGCGGTGGAGTCGCGCAGCAGGCGCAGGACCCGACCGTTGGAGAGGATGCCCCACAGGTGGTCGGGAGAGGCGTTGAGCAGCTCCTGCATCATCGACTGGGGAGCACGGGAACTGCCCGCCGACAAGCGGTCGAGCGGGGTGGTCCAGCCGAGGAGGTGGATGGGGACGTGATCCTGCCAGTCGTGGCTGACCTGGTATGGGTCCCGTCCAGGCAGCGTGATGCCGCCGCGTCGAGCGGCGAGGCGGCCGTAGCCCAGCTCCTCCAGAATTGTCAGGAGCCAGACACGGGTCGCCTTCGTGGGGTCGACCTTGCCGTCGAGTTCCTTCAGCTCCTCCTGGAGGGAGGTGTACGCGGCGCGCAGCGCGTTCCACTTGCGGCTGGCGGCATCCTCGATGCGTACGCCGCGCCCGAGTCCATAGTCGGCGGGGGCGCTGCCGGGCAGTTCGGGGTCGCCGGAGCGGATCTTGCCGAGGAGGTCGGCTGAGAGCAGGCCGCCCTCGACGCGTACGGCAGGTGAGGCGGGGAGGCGGTCGGGTGCGAGGGCGGTCACCGGTCTCCTCCGGGGGCGGTCTGCTGGGCGGCTGGGGCGTTCAGGTACACGTACACGCCGAGCTGGTCGGGCTCACCGGACGGCTCGACGCCGATACGGCGTACGGCGGCGGCGCCACGCTCGCGGCCCCGCTGACCGGCGGCCTCGCGGACCCTCTGGTGGGCTTCACGCAGCCTGTCGGCGAGGAGTCGGCCACGCGCGGAAAGGTGGTCGCGCACCTCGTCGTCGTCGAGTTCCGCGGTGGCGCGGGCGGCCTGCTGATCGCGCAAAGCGGGCAGGGTGTTGCTGTCGGGTGTGGCGGTGAGCAGGGCGGCAGTCTCCTCGTCGGACAGCCAGACGCGTTCGCCGTCATCGCCGGTGCGCCAGGCGACGATCTGGGCGTCGTCGGCGACCAGAACCCGCGGATCTTCTCCTGCCTCGCGCGGGGGCAGAGTGAGGCGGAAGCGATAGCGGGCGAGCAGCAGGACGGTACGGCGGTCCACGGCCGCAGTGCGGATCACGCCGAGGCGTCGGGCTGGGCGCTCCTCGGCCGGCAGGCTGGTGTCGACGGCCGCGTCGAGGAGGTAGCGGGCGAGGGCGCGTACGGCCGGATCGGTGCGGAAGAGGGCGTGCTCGCCGCGGGCGACCGGGAGGTCCTCCCGGAAGACAAGGTCGCGGGGAACCGATCGGGAGCGTCCCTTGGCCTTGGCCTTGGGAGCCCCGCCCGGCGCGGCGGTCTGATCGACGTCCTCGTAGAAGCCGAGGGCGTGCTTGAGGCCGGTTGGCAACGGGTCAACCGGAGCCTTGAAGCCGCGGTCGCGGGGGTCACCGATCGGCTGGGCGCCCAGCTGGGCCAGGGCCTCGCGGGTGAACGTGACAATGTCGCCGGGGTCGCCCAACGCCTGTCGCAGTGCGTCGAGTTCGGCCTCCACCTCCTCCGGGCGCAGCCCGGTGTGGGCGAACTTGGTGAGCACTTTCGACTCGCGCTCGGCCGCCGACTCCCACTCCTTGTGCAGGGCTTCGCGGGCGCGGCCGAAGTCGGGGTCCTCCTCGAAGTCCAGAGTGAGCTGGCCCTCGGGCTGCTTGCCGCGCAGCAGCACTGCGCTGGCGAGGGCTTCGAGGACGCCCCGGCCCTGGTCGGGGACGAGGACGGCCACGCCGGTCTGGTCGGCGATGTCCTTGTGCTTCTGGATGAGAACCTTCAGGACGAGGCCGTCGATGCCGGTGTCGGTGTCGTAGACGGTGATCTCGCGGACGCGGCGGCGCGGCTGGCCGAAGCGGTCGACGCGGCCCGCGCGCTGGAGATGGCGGGTCGGGTTCCACGACAGGTCGTAGTGGATGACAGCGCCGAAGTGGTCCTGGAGGTTGACGCCTTCGGAGAGGCAGTCGGTGGCGACCAGCACGTGCCGGCCGCGCCGGGCGGTGAGTGCGTCCACCCGCGCCTGGCGAGCGTCGGGGTGGAGGGTGCCGGTGACCGCCTCGACGCTCGCGCTGCGTCCCAGCTCCTCCTTGAGATACTTGGCGACGTACTCGGCGGTCGGAATGTAGTGGCAGAAGACGATCGGGTCGTAGCCGTCGACCAGCTGCCGCTTGACCCGGTCGACGAGTATGCGCAGCTTGGCGTCGGTCTCGGGTCCGACGAGGGCGTCCGCCCGCTCGGCGAAGGCGGCGAGGGCCTTGGCTTCTACCTTGCGGCGCTTGACCTCATCTGCACGAACGTGCTGGGGCTCCCGCGTCGTCTCCGGCTCGTCCGAGAGGGATCCGGGGACCAAGTCCATGCCCTCGGCGGTCTCGTCGTCGGAGAGCTCGAAGGCGGCGGCCTGACCCAGTTTCACGGCCTCGGCCTTGCTGCGGGTGCCGGCGACGATCGAACGGGTGCGCAGGGTCGCGGCGGCCGCGGCAGGCGAGGACAGGACGCAGCGCAGCAGGGTGAGCGCCGTCCACCAGGACATGTGCTGCTGCTGGTCCCCGCCGGGGTGACGTACCTGCTGGCGCGTGTAGGCGATGATGTCGGCGACGAAGCGGGCGTAGTCGGTGTCGAGCCGGTAGAGCGCGTCCTGGGTGTCCCGGTCCTCGGGGAAGGGCGTGTCCTGACCGACGTACCGCTTGATGTCGTGACGGCGGCGCTGCACGAAATGGCGGGCCAACCGGTCGCGGTCCGCGGATCGGCTGGTGTCCAGAGTGCGCAGCGAGGGGTCAAGGAGGCCCGTGAGCTTGGAGAATGCCTGGGGGTCTCCGCTGTGCGGGGTCGCGGTGACCAGGATCAGGTGGCGGTCGCGCTCCTTGCGGTCGGCGAGTGCCGACAACAGTTCGTAGCGTTTCTGCGGCTCGTCGCCACTGCCGGCGCCGACGCAGGTGTGGGCCTCGTCGACGATGAGCAGGTCGGGGCAGTGGCGGCTGAACGCGTCACGGCGCTCGTCCTGCTTGATGAAGTCGGTGGACACGACCGTCACCGGATAGTGGTCGAAGATCGACCGATTGGGATCGTCGATCGCTTTCTGCAGACGCGCGGCGGTGGACGGCAGCACCAACTCCGCCTCCATGCCGAACTTGTCGCGCAGCTCGCGCTGCCACTGCTCGGCGAGCGAGGGCGAGCACAGCACGGTCATGTTCCGTGCGGAACCCTGTTCCATGAGTTCCCTGGCGATCAGCGCGGACTCGATGGTCTTACCGATACCAACGTCGTCGCCGATGAGGAGACGTACGGGGTCCATGCGCAGGGCCATCATCAGCGGGACCAGCTGGTACTGGCGGGGCTGTACCGCGACCGAGGCCAGTGAGCGGAAGGGGCCCGCGCCGGCCGTGGAGGCGATCCGTAGGGCTGTGCGCAGCAGCGAGGCGGAGGCGAAGTCGCCGGCCTCACCGGACTGGGGTTGTGGACGGCCGAAGCCCGGCTCGCCGACCTCTCCTGGGAAGAGCGCCGCGACGAACTCGCGGTCTCCGTCGAGAGGTTGGGCGAGGACCAGCTCTTCGGTGGTGCCGGGCAGCACGACCCAGTCCCGGTCCCGGGCGCGGATGAGTGTGCCGGGGGCGCGCCCGGTGGCAGTGCTCATCGGTCGCCTCCCCTGTGGTCGCGGCCGATACCGAAGACGTCCGGGTATGCGCGCACGGTGTCCTTCCAGTCGGGTTCGGCTCCGGCTCTGATCACCAGCCAGCCGTCGTCCATCATGCGGTACTCGTCCTGTTTGGTGAGCTGACGAGCTCCGTCGTGCTCCAGGAACACGGCGACTTCGGCACCGGCGAGGTGATAGACCACGTCCGCGACAGGGGTGGCCGTCTCGTCGGGGAGGCGGTGGCCGTTGTCGGCAAGGAGGCGCAGGAACGCCTCGACGGGCGTGTCCGGCGTGGCCCGTTCCTGCAGTTCTGCAAGCGGTACGGGCGCCGTCGAGGCCCGCGGACGGGAGCCGTCGCCCGTACGGGACGCGGCGAGCGCGACCAGCAACGGCGCGGCACGATGGCGATCGATCTGCTTGTGGAATCCCTGGTTGGAGTAGGACAACAAGCAGTCGTAGCAGCCCAGTTCGCAGCGCTCAGCCGCGCCCTCAGCTCGGTCGAGGTCCTTGCCGTCCTCATCGTAGTGAATGATCCGCAGGGCTTCCTGCGCCACCCGTGCCAGGGCGCGCTCGTCGTCGTACAGGCGGCGCAGCACGCCCGCGCCGCCCTCGGCGCTCTCGACGAACAGCGTCCGCCCGTGCCTCTCGGCGTCCGGGAGGTTCTCGCTCTCCAACTCGGAGTCCTCCAGCTGGAAATGCGCCTCGATGCCGCGCTCCAGGGCGTAACGCAGCGACACGGCGGTGATGTCGTCCACCGGCTCGGCCAACCGCAGCACGGCGATGTTCTTGGTGTCCTGGGCATAGGGGATGACCTGGAGGGTGCGCTGGGCCCGGTCGAAGGAGGCCAGGGACTCCTCCTCCGCCGACTCCTCGTCCATACGGGCCGCCTTGCCCTCCGAAAGCCATCTGCCACTGACCGGATCGAGCCAGAAGCCCTGACCTGAACGGTCCTTGCCGTCGCGCTTGCGGTAGCCGAGGTTGAGGACGCGCACGCTCGCCGAGTCGCCGTAGGCCACCTCGGCGAGTGGGGCTCCCTCGGCGCTGCATACCGGGGCCTCGTACGCACCGCCCGGGGCATACCGGTAGACGGTCCGCAGATGGAAGCCGCGCTTGAGGCGTTCCTCCTCATCCGACGAGATACGGCGGCGCGGCTCGGCGTGCACCTGGGTGAGCTGCATCAGCTTCGGCAGGGTGCGGTGGAGCGGGACGTCACAGTTCTCGCAGCGGTCGGCACCCTCGGCCCGGTCGTGCCAGTAGCCGCACGCCTCGCAGAGCCGTATGTCGCTGGTCGCGACCTGTCCTGGACGGTCACCCATCGGGACGGTCACACGATCGATGGTGTAGCGGTTGCCTTCGTGGTAGATCAGCGCACCCGGTCCGAACTCACCGACGGCGATGAAACGCGGGCGCTGGATGTACGTGCCGTTGCGCTGCCCGTACTTGCCGGCCGAACGCTCTCCGGGCACGTACGCAGCGAGCGGCAGCCGAGGGAAGGAGTAGCCCGGCAGGAAACCCTCAGAGGCGAAGTAGCGGTAGGTGTAGAAGTCGCTGTACGACTCGCTGTCGGCCTCGTTGCGCAGCAACTTCAGTTGGTTCTCGGCCTCTGCGCGCCGGCCGGCCGCACGGTCGCGGTCCCTGCGGCTGAGCGAGAGGTCGTTGGCACGGCGGTGCTGCTGCTCGACCTCGGTACGGGCTGTGCGGTAGAGGCGGCGCCAACGCTCGCACGCAGCGTCGATGCTTCCCAGCGCTTGGCGTACCGTGCGCTCGACCCACCCCTCGTACCACCAGGAGGCGTTCGAGAGTTCGTCGTGGAGGGGGGCAAGGACTCCGGTTGCCCGGCTGATGGCGCGCAACCGGACGGGCTCGCTGTCCAAGGCACCCCGCACCTGCGACAGCAGATCCAGCGGCCACCGGCCCGACTCGCCCGCGGTCTCGGCGTCCAGCACGTCGGTGAGACGGCTGCCCAGGTGAACGCCCGTCTCGGCGAGCCAGATCGAGTGAACGTGGGAGCGGATCAGTTCCTCGTTGGCGAGGTCGAGGCGCGGTGGAGTGACACTGCCGGACACCATGAGTCCGGGGCGCCGGAAGTAGTACTGGTCATGCGGGGAGCCCGTGGAGCAATAGGTGGTGACGAGTGCGGGCTGTCCGCTGCGGCCCGCGCGGCCGGAGCGCTGCGCATAGTTGGCCGGGGTCGGCGGGACATTACGCATGCCGACCGCGTTCAACTCGGCGATGTCGACGCCCAGTTCCATGGTCGGAGAACAGTAGAGGATGTCCAGGTCGCCATTGCGGAACGCCTTCTCGCGGACGAGACGGGTCTGGGCGTCGACCTGCGCGGTGTGCTCGTGCGCCTTGATACCGGTGAGCCCGGCGGCTCCGTCGCGGTAGAGGTCGCGGAAATACGGATTGACCCGGACGTCGGCGTCCGCGTCGGTCACCTTGCGCACCGGGTCGGGCTCGGGTCTGGTGCCGTCGCCCCGCAGCCAACGTAGCGCGGACGCACGCAGCTGATGGGCGAGGGAACCGTCGCGCTCCTCCTGGACAGCGACGAGCAGACCGCATTCACGCAGCACCCGCATCAGGTCACGGATGACCGTGTCGGCATCGGCGACCGGGATCCGCTTGCCAGCCTGACCAGGCAAGGCGGCGAACTGGCCGATGCGGCGCAAATAGCGGCCGTAGCCGCCGAGACCGCTGAAATGCACCGCGTCTGCCGCCGTGCCGGTCTGTCCTCGGCCCGCGTAGGCCAGACGCGAGCGGACACGCGGCTCACGCCTGGACAGTGCCCAGGGGTTGACGAGATGGGCCTCGCTGATGCTGCCAAGACGATCGAAGCCCTCCTGAGTGAGGCACTCCACCTCCACCGCGAGAGAACGGCGCACTTCGTCGAGGAGGTCGCGAGCCAACTGCTCGCGGTGGGCGGCCGTGTCGCCGGTGAGCAGAGGGTGGCAGCCCTCCCAGCACTCGGCGGTGGCGGCGATCTCGGGCAGGTCGGTGTACTCGAAGCGCAGGAGACCTGTCTGGGACAGGTTGGGCATGGTGACACGCCAGCCGCGCTCCAGGTCGGCGTAGACGCGGTAAGCGAGCAGTTCACGCAGGGCGGAGTGGGCGAGATCGCGCTGGTGGAACTTGGCTCCCGGAACCCTGGCATAGGTCTCCATCGGGAGGCTCAAGGCGTCGAACACGGCCTGGGGCAGGCGATCGAAGGCCAACCCGCGCTCCCCCGCCGTGTCCAGCGCGCGGTACAGGGCGCCGCGGACCTGTGTGACAAGGGCGAAGTCGTTGAAGTGCCCGGCCTGAAGGCTGGCGTCCTGCCGGTTGTCGACGAAGGTGAGAAGCTTGCGCGCCTTCTTCTTCAGCTCCGGCTGGGCACGCAAGGAACGCACGACACGAGAGCTGATCAGCGAGACCGCGGAGCTGCGGCCCTCCGCTGAGAAGGTACCCAGCTTGGCAAGATCCTTGAGCCGCAACTGCTCATACGAGGTACGGCAGTGCAAGCAGAAGCGGAACGGCGCACCGACCCACCAGGCGCGCAGGCCAGTACCAGGTTCGGTCATCCGGCCGTCCGGGCCGATCCACATCTCCTCAGGCAGGTCTCCGGTTCGGGCCTTGAGCACCGATGACCGACCGTCGTCGTCCGTCTCGACCCAGCTGGCGGGGAGGCGCCGGAACACGGCGTCCTGATCGTGCTCGTCGGGCCACGGCCGGTCATCGCTGACATACAGAAAGCCGTCACCTTCGGAGGCGGGCGCGTCCGGGTCCTCACGGGCCTCGAAGAGTTTGCCTTCGTGTTCGTCGGGGCGGGTGACCACCAGGTACTCCTTGCCGCAGTCACGGCAGAAGTGCAGGGGAACGAGCGGCTTGTCCGGGTGGTCGGGGACACGGGTCTGGTACTGGCTGGTCAGGTGACGGCCGCCCGGCGGTTCGAAGCTGACATAGACGGTGTCGCCCTTTGACAGGAACTGATGCAGCCGGAAGGCGAACAGCGGCCTGCCGAGTTCGGGGTGCCTGGCGTTCGCTCCGGCACGCAGTACCGCCTCAATGGCCCGGCGGCAGACCTCGGCGGACTCCCTGCTCGCCTCGGCCAGCAGGTCCCCGGCCTGGGGAATGGTGAGAGGGGGGCGGCGGATGAGCCGCCCGCCGGTCTTCTCCACGTCGAGACCGACGGTGTCCTCCACCCAGACGGCGAGAGGATCGCGGCGCAGGGTGTCGTAGTCGGCGGGGAGTTCGGCAGGAGTGGCGGCTGCACGCCGCACGGCGTCGGCGAGGGGCGAGCGGGGGTGGATTCCGGGCTCCGCGTCGGAACCGGGGTCGGTCGAACGCTCCAGGGTCTCGCCGATGACGCGATCAGGACGGATCTTCGTACCGAAAAGGCGGGTGGCGACCTCAGAGATGTCTTCTTGGGCCTCGGCGAACGTGTCGGCCGTGGCCATGGTCGCCGAGGTGCCGATGCACTGGAGGTCCGGCGCCTCGCAGGCGTCTCGCAGCCGGCGGACGAGGAGAGCGACGTCGGCTCCCTGGCGACCTCGGTAGGTGTGCAGTTCATCGAGAGCGAGGAAACGGAGGCCACGGGCCGCGCCGATCAGCTCTCGCCGCTCGTCGGGGCGAGTGAGGAGGTACTCCAGCATCACGTAGTTGGTAAGCAGGATGTCCGGCTTGTTCCGCAGGACCTGGAGTTTGCGCTCGCTGTTTTCCTGACCGGTGTAGCGGGCGAACGTCACCTTGCGGCGGTCTTCGGGAACACCCCACTGGAGATAACGCTCCAGCTCGTCGACCTGGCTGTTGGCCAGCGCGTTCATGGGGTAGACGACGATCGCCGAGATCCCGTCGGGGTTCGAGTTCTTCAGCACGTGGTCGACGATCGGCACGATATAGGTCAGGCTCTTGCCCGAGCCCGTGCCCGTGGTCAGCACGTAGGAGTCTCGGCTGTTGGCTGCCGCGATGGCCTCGCGCTGGTGCTGATGAAGGGAGAGAGTGCGGCTGCCCGGGTCGTCCTCGTGTTCCTTGTGCCGGAAGTAGTCCCGGCACAGCTCGTGGAGAAGGCCAGCCTCGCACAACTCGGCGACCGTGCCACCACTGCGGAAGGTGGGGTTCAGAGCGAGTTTGGGGTCGGGCCAGCGAGTCTTGCGCTTCTTCTCTTCGGCGAGGTGGTTCTCGATCTTCGAGTCCCTCACGGCGACCAGCGAGCTGGTGAAAGCCTCGTACTCGGCGATGAGGTCGTGATGGACACCGAAGACATCCATGGTCGACTGGCCCCCTTGAATCCGTTTACTCACGCGTCGTGCCCCGAACTGATGACCATGTGTCGCGGACGACGGACGCAACCGAGCCAGCCTACTGTCCCTCCAGACCCCTTCTGCTGAGGCTTTCACGTCTTGCGATAGACCTCGGAGGACCGTACATATTTCCGGAGAATCCACGTAGTGAGGCGTGATTCACTGCCAGCGACGGTCATCACAGGAGAGCACCCCGAAGGGAAACCGACCCGTGCCCCACGAAGTCGATCAGTCATTCCTGGCGCTACCGCTGCGCGCACTCGCCGACGCCGCGCTCGCGCGGGCGCGGGCGCTGGGCGCCGACCACGCGGACTTCCGGTTCGAGCGGGTGCGCAGCGCGTCCTTGCGGCTGCGCGACGCCAAGCCGGCCGGATCGTCGGACACCACCGACCTGGGGTACGCGGTACGGGTCGTGCACGGCGGCACCTGGGGGTTCGCGTCGGGCGTGGACCTGACGATGGACGCGGCCGCGAAGGTCGCCTCGCAGGCCGTGGCGATGGCGAAGCTGTCGGCCCAGGTGATCAAGGCGGCCGGCTCCGACGAGCGCGTCGAGCTGGCGGACGAGCCGGTGCACGCCGACCGGACGTGGATCTCCTCGTACGAGATCGATCCCTTCTCCGTACCGGACGAGGAGAAGGCGGGGCTGCTCTCGGACTGGAGCGCGCGGCTGCTGGCGGCCGACGGCGTCAACCATGTCGACGCCTCGCTGATGACCGTGCACGAGAACAAGTTCTATGCCGACACCGCGGGGACCGTGACCACGCAGCAGCGGGTGCGGCTGCATCCGCAGCTCACCGCGGTCGCCGTCGACGAGTCCAGCGGCGAGTTCGACTCGATGCGGACGATCGCGCCGCCGGTCGGGCGCGGCTGGGAGTACCTGCGGGGCACGGGCTGGGACTGGGACTCCGAGCTGGAACGGATTCCCGAGCTGCTCGCGGAGAAGATGCGGGCGCCGAGCGTCGAGGCGGGGCTGTACGACCTCGTCGTCGACCCGTCCAACCTGTGGCTGACCATCCACGAGTCCATCGGGCACGCCACCGAGCTGGACCGCGCGCTCGGCTACGAGGCCGCGTACGCCGGGACGTCCTTCGCCACCTTCGACCAGCTCGGCAAGCTCAGGTACGGCTCCGAGCTGATGAACGTGACCGGCGACCGCACCGCCGAGCACGGTCTCGCGACCGTCGGGTACGACGACGAGGGCGTCGCGGGCCAGTCCTGGGACCTGGTGAAGGACGGCACGCTCGTCGGCTACCAGCTGGACCGGCGGATCGCGAAGCTGACCGGCTTCGACCGTTCCAACGGATGCGCGTACGCCGACTCCCCCGGGCATGTGCCGGTGCAGCGCATGGCCAACGTGTCCCTCCAGCCGGACCCCGGCGGGCTGGCCACCGAGGACCTGATCGGGGGCGTCGACCGCGGCATCTACGTCGTCGGCGACCGGTCCTGGTCCATCGACATGCAGCGCTACAACTTCCAGTTCACCGGTCAGCGCTTCTTCAAGATCGAGAACGGCCGGATCACGGGTCAGCTCCGCGATGTCGCGTACCAGGCGACGACCACCGACTTCTGGGGTTCGATGGCCGCGGTGGGCGGCCCGCAGACGTATGTCCTCGGCGGCGCCTTCAACTGCGGCAAGGCTCAGCCGGGCCAGGTCGCAGCGGTGTCGCACGGCTGCCCGTCCGCCCTCTTCAAGGGTGTCAACATCCTCAACACCACGCAGGAGGCCGGTCGATGAGCGCTCGCACCAACAAGCAGAGCAAGCCCCACGAGGTCGTCGAGCGCGCCCTCGAACTGTCCCGCGCCGACGGCTGTGTGGTGATCGCCGACGAGCAGTCCACCGCCAACCTGCGCTGGGCGGGCAACGCGCTCACCACGAACGGGGTCACGCGCGGGCGCACGCTCACCGTGATCGCCACCGTCGACGGCCGCGAGGGCACCGCGTCCGGTGTGGTCTCGCGCTCGGCGGTGACCGCCGACGAGCTGGAGCCCCTGGTGCGGGCGGCCGAGGCCGCGGCGCGGGGCGCCGGTCCCGCCGAGGACGGCCGACCGCTGGTCACGGGCGTACCGGAGTCCCCCGACTTCACGGACGCGCCGGCGGAGACCTCCTCCACCGTCTTCGCCGACTTCGCTCCGGCGCTCGGCGAATCGTTCGCACGCGCGCGTGCCGGTGGCCGCGAGCTGTACGGCTTCGCCAATCACGAGCTCGTCTCCAGCTACCTCGGCACGTCGACGGGGCTGCGGCTGCGGCACGACCAGCCGAACGGCACGCTGGAGCTCAACGCGAAGTCCCCGGACCGTACACGTTCGGCGTGGGCCGGACGCTCGACGCGGGACTTCAAGGACGTCGACCCGGCGGCGATGGACGCGGAACTGGCCGTACGGCTCGGCTGGGCGCAGCGGCGCGTCGAACTGCCCGCCGGGCGCTACGAGACGCTGCTGCCGCCGACCGCCGTGGCGGACCTGCTGATCTACCAGATGTGGTCGGCCGCCGCCCGGGACGCGGCGGAGGGCCGGACCGTCTTCAGCAAGCCCGGGGGCGGCACCCGGATCGGCGAGCGGCTCACCGAGCTGCCGCTGACGCTCCGCAGCGACCCGAACGAGCCGGGCCTGGAGTCCGCTCCCTTCGTCCTCACCCACTCCTCGGGCGACGACGCCTCCGTGTTCGACAACGGGTTGCCGCTGAAGGCCACCGACTGGATCCGCGAGGGCGAGCTGCGGCATCTGTCCACCACCCGGCACAGCGCCGAGTTGACCGGGCTGCCGGTGACGCCGTCGATCGGGAATCTCGTCCTCGACGGCGGCGAGGACCGCTCGCTGGAGGAGATGGTCGCCGCGACCGAGCGCGGTCTGCTGCTGACCTGCCTCTGGTACATCCGCGAGGTCGACCCGGCGACGCTGCTGCTGACCGGACTCACCCGGGACGGCGTCTACCTCGTCGAGAACGGCCAGGTCGTGGGCGAGGTGAACAACTTCCGGTTCAACGAGTCGCCCGTGGGCCTGCTGGGACGGGCCGTGGAGGCGGGGCGGACGGAGAAGACGCTGCCCCGGGAATGGAGCGACTGGTTCACCAGGGCCGCGATGCCCGCCCTGCGGGTGCCCGACTTCAATATGAGCTCTGTCAGCCAGGGCGTATAACCTCGTACCTGATTCACGAGACCACTCAAGGAGATACGAGAACCGTGACGGACATCGTCGACGAGCTGAAGTGGCGGGGACTGTTCTCCCTGTCCACTGACGAAGATGCATTGCGCAAGGCGCTCGCGGACGGTCCCGTCACGTTCTATTGCGGCTTCGACCCGACCGCGGCCAGCCTGCACGTCGGGCACTTGGTGCAGGTGCTCACCATGCGTCGGCTCCAGCAGGCGGGGCTGCGTCCGCTCGCCCTGGTCGGCGGGGCGACGGGCCAGATCGGCGACCCGCGCCCGACGGCCGAGCGCACGCTGAACGACCCGGAGACGGTCGCGAACTGGGTGACGCGGCTGCGTTCGCAGATCGAGCCGTTCCTGTCCTTCGAGGGCGAGAACGCCGCGGTCATGGTGAACAACCTCGACTGGACGGCCGGTCTGTCGGCGATCGAGTTCCTGCGGGACATCGGCAAGCACTTCCGTGTCAACAAGATGCTGACCAAGGACTCGGTGGCCCGTCGCCTGGAGTCCGAGGAGGGCATCAGCTACACGGAGTTCAGCTACCAGCTGCTGCAGGGCATGGACTTCCTGGAGCTGTACCGCCGCTACGGCTGTACGTTGCAGCAGGGCGGCAGCGACCAGTGGGGCAACCTCACGGCGGGCCTGGATCTGATCCACCGCCTGGAGCCGGGCGCCCATGTGCACGCGCTGGCGACGCCGCTGATGGTCAAGGCGGACGGCACCAAGTTCGGCAAGACCGAGGGCGGCGCCATCTGGCTCGACCCCGAGATGACGACGCCGTACGCCTTCTACCAGTTCTGGCTGAACGTGGACGACCGGGACGTCTCGACGTACATGCGCATCCTGTCCTTCAGGTCTCCCGAGGAGCTGGAGGAGCTGGAGAAGCAGACCGAGGAGCGTCCCCAGGCCCGTGCCGCCCAGCGCGCGCTGGCCGAGGAGCTGACGACGCTGGTGCACGGCGCCGGCCAGACGGCCGCTGTGATCGCCGCGTCCAAGGCCCTGTTCGGGCAGGGCGAGCTGACCGGGCTCGACGAGCGGACGCTCAGCGCGGCCCTGTCCGAGGTGCCGCACATCCAGGTCGCCGAGGCGGGTCTCGTCGTGGACCTCTTCGCGGAGGTCGGCCTGGTGGCCAGCAAGTCCGCCGCGCGCCGCACGGTCAAGGAGGGCGGGGCCTACGTGAACAACGTGAAGGTCGCCGCCGAGGACGCGGTCCCCGCCGAGGAGGACCTGCTGCACGGACGCTGGCTGGTGCTGCGCCGGGGCAAGAAGAGCCTGGCCGCGGTCGAGGTCACGGGCGTCTGAGCCCGCGCCGCGCACAGGAAGGGGGCGGCTCCCTGACGGGGGCCGCCCCCTTCGCCGTACCGCGGTGCTTCCCGCGGACTCCCGGGCAGTCGGCGGTCGGCGGTCGGCGGTCGGCGGTCGGGCGCAGTCTCAGGCCTTCTCCCGACCGCCGGTCTCAGGCTTCGCCTTGTCGCCCCGTACGGCCATGTAAAGCATGTCGCCGAGGAACACGAGGACGATCGCGGCGGCCAGCTGCAGCGCGTGCCGGCCCCAGTCGATGCCTCTTGTCTCGGCGATGCCGATGCCCCGGGCGATCGCGTTGCCGACGATCGCTCCGAGGATGCCGAAGATGGTGGTCAGCCAGAGCGGGCTGTGCTGCTTGCCGGGAATGATCGCCTTGGCGATCAGGCCCAGCACGAACCCGACGATGATCGCCCACAACCAGCCCATGTCCGCCTCCTAGTGCCGCTCTGTGTGAGCAGTACCGTCAGTTTCTTGCCGTCCGCCACACGGCGCATGTCGGGCGGAGCCATACGCGCGACGACGCACCGTGTCCAGCCGGTCAGCACATGCCCCGGTCTCGAAGGCGGCGCGGGCGCGGCGTACCGTGGAAGAGTCCGGGCGCGCTTCCTCGACGGGTTCGTACCGGTTACGGACCGGGGAGCGTCCGACGCAGGCGGGTGGTGGAGCGTGATCAGGAAGCACAGCAACGTCCAGGTCTTCCGGATCACCGGAGCCAGGCAGGGACTGGACGACGACGTCCGCGGCCGGCAGCGCCGCTATGTCATCTCCATGTCCGTCCGTACGGTGTCCGTGATCCTGGCGGCCACTCTGTGGAACGTCGAACGCCATGTGGCGATCGTCGCTCTGGTCCTCGGGCTCGTCCTGCCGTACATCGCCGTGGTCATCGCCAACGCGGGCCGCGAGAACGCGACCTCGCTCCCCTCGACGTTCGTCGCCGCGCCGTCGCGTCCGATGATCACGCCCCCTCGGGCGGACGACTCCGGGGAGTCGGTTCCCCGGGACGCCGCGGCCGATCCCGGGGTGCCGTTGCGGACCGAGCCGCACGACCTGAGCTGAGGCCGAGCCGGGCTGGGTCCACCCCCGATCGTGCTGCGAACCCTTGCCGAATCGGCCCTGTGACGGCGTCGGACGATCCTCCGAAAACGGAATATCGGGGCCCCGCAAGCTCAAGAAAAGCTCAGATCAATCATGTTGTTCCAGTGCCGGGCGGCGGGTTACCCGTGACATACTTCGTACGCGCTCCGCATCCCCCGTCGGAGCGACGGACCGACGCCGGGCAGCTCCCCCCGTGGCTGCTCGGCGTCGCCTTTATGCGCGGCAGGGGTCGCTTCCGCGGTCAGCCGGCCGACCGTGCGGAACGCGTGATGTGAGGCCTCGGCTAGGGTCGGCAGCGTGAATCTGAACGCCCCCGGCTCCGATCCCGCCTCCCCCGTCTGCTCGGCCAAGGCCTGTCGTGCGGATGCCGTGTGGGTGCTCGCCTGGAACAACCCGAAGCTGCACACGCCCGAGCGCAGGAAGACCTGGCTCGCGTGCGAGGAGCACCGCGAGCACCTGTCGCAGTTCCTCGGTGTGCGCGGGTTCCTCAAGGACGTCGTGAAGCTGGACGAGTGGGAGGCTTCCCCGTCGGTGGAGCGCGGCGAGGACTAGGCGACGGACCCCGTCAGCCACCGATCGCCGACATGGGGCGGTCGGGCTGGACGAACGACGGGTCGTCCAGGCCCGCCCCCGCCTTCTTGCCCCACATCGCGACGCGCCAGATGCGGGCGATCTCCTCGTCGGGCGCTCCCGAGCGCAGCGCGGCGCGCAGATCGGTCTCCTCGGTCGCGAAGAGACAGGTGCGCACCTGTCCGTCGGCGGTGAGGCGGGTGCGGTCGCAGGCCGAGCAGAAGGGGCGGGTGACCGAGGCGATCACGCCGACGCGCTGCGGGCCGCCGTCGACGATCCAGCGCTCGGCGGGTGCGGAACCCCGCTCGCCGGCACCTTCCTCGGTGAGCTCGAAACGGGTGCGCAGCGAGGCCAGGATGTCTCCGGCGGTGACCATGCCGTCGCGCTTCCAGCCGTGCTGGGCGTCCAGGGGCATCTGCTCGATGAAGCGGAGTTCGTAGTCGTGCCGCACGGCCCAGGCCAGCAGGTCCGGGGCTTCGTCGGCGTTCAGGCCCGGCATCAGGACCGAGTTGACCTTGACGGGGGTCAGGCCGGCGTCGCGGGCCGCTTCGAGGCCGTCGATGACGTCCTGGTGGCGGTCCCGGCGGGTGAGGGTCTTGAAGACGTCGGGGCGCAGGGTGTCCAGCGAGACGTTCACCCGGTCCAGGCCCGCGGCCTTCAGTGCGGCCGCGGTGCGCTTGAGGCCGATGCCGTTGGTCGTGAGGGACATCTGGGGGCGGGGGGCGAGAGCCGCGACCCGCTCGACGATGCCGACGAGGCCGGGGCGCAGCAGGGGCTCGCCTCCGGTGAATCGGACCTCTTCGATGCCGAGGCCGGTGACCGCGATCTCTATCAGGCGGACGATCTCGTCGTCCGTGAGCAGGTCGGGCTTGGCCAGCCACTGCAGACCCTCTTCGGGCATGCAGTACGTACAGCGGAGGTTGCACCGGTCCGTCAGTGAGACGCGCAGGTCGGTGGCCACCCGGCCGTAGGTGTCGATGAGCACGTGGGCCCCCTCCCTCGTTGCCGATCACATTTCCCGGACACCTGTGAGCCTACGTGACGGGACTGACGACGACAGGGGCCCGATCCCACGAGACGCGGCGCGGGCCCGTCGTAGGGACCTACCAGTGGTGATCCACCGGTGGCCCACGACGAGCCCGCGCGATGCCGGTGCCTCAGTGCGCTCCGGTGCCCGTCAGGGAGCGGACCTCCAGTTCGGCGTACTTCCCGGCGTCCGGCTCCTCCTTGGACAGGAAGGTGCCCAGCCAGCCGAGCAGGAAGCCGACCGGGATGGAGATGAGGCCCGGGTTCTCCAGCGGGAACCAGTGGAAGTCGACGTCCGGGAACATCGAGGTGGGCTTGCCCGAGACCACCGGGGAGAACAGCACCAGGCCGACGGCCGTGACCAGACCGCCGTAGATCGACCAGAGCGCGCCCTGGGTGGTGAACTTCTTCCAGAACAGGCTGTAGAGGATCGTCGGCAGGTTGGCGGAGGCGGCGACCGCGAAGGCGAGCGCGACCAGACCGGCGACGTTGAGGTCGCGGGCGAGGGCGCCGAGCAGGATCGACACGGCGCCGATGCCGACCGTCGCGTACCGGGCGGCCCTCATCTCCTGCTTCTCCGACGCCTGCCCCCTCTTGATGACGTTCGCGTAGATGTCGTGCGCGAACGACGAGGACGAGGCCAGCGTCAGTCCCGCGACGACCGCGAGGATCGTGGCGAAGGCGACGGCGGAGATGGTGGCGAGCAGGATCGCGCCCCAGCTGGAGTCGACGCCGCCGAGGTGCAGGGCGAGCAGGGGTGCCGCCGTGTTGCCCGCCTTGTTGGAGGCGATGATCTCGTCCGGTTTGATCAGCGCGGCGGCGCCGAAGCCGAGCGCGAGGGTCATCAGGTAGAAGGCGCCGATGAGGCCGATCGCCCAGTTGACCGACTTCCGCGCGGTCTTGGCGGTGGGCACGGTGTAGAAACGGATCAGGATGTGCGGCAGGCCCGCGGTGCCGAGGACCAGCGCCATGCCGAGGGAGATGAAGTCCAGCTTGGTGGTGGAGGTGGCGCCGTACTTGAGGCCCGGTTCCAGGAAGGGGGAGCCCTTGCCGCTGTTCTCGGCGGCCTTGCCGAGCAGGTCGGAGATGTTGAAGTTGAACTTCAGCAGCACCAGGAAGGTGAGCAGCAGGGCGCCGGCGATCAGCAGGACCGCCTTGACCATCTGCACCCAGGTGGTGCCCTTCATGCCGCCGATGGTGACGTACACGATCATCAGGACGCCGACGAGCGCGACGATGCCGACCTTTCCGGCGTCGCTGGTGATGCCGAGGAGCAGCGAGACGAGGACGCCGGCGCCCGCCATCTGGGCCAGCAGGTAGAAGATCGACACGACGATGGTGGAGGTGCCCGCCGCCGTACGGACCGGACGCTGGCGCATGCGGTAGGCGAGGACGTCGCCCATCGTGTAGCGGCCGGAGTTGCGCAGCGGTTCGGCGACCAGGAGCAGGGCCACCAGCCAGGCGACCAGGAAGCCGATGGAGTAGAGGAAGCCGTCGTAGCCGAAGAGGGCGATCGCGCCGGCGATGCCGAGGAAGGACGCGGCGGACATGTAGTCGCCGGAGACGGCGAGTCCGTTCTGGAAGCCGGTGAACTGGCGGCCGCCCGCGTAGAAGTCGGCGGCGTCCTTGGTCTGGCGGCCCGCCCAGACGGTGATGACGAGGGTCGCGGCGACGAACACCGCGAACAGGGTGATGATCAGCGGGCGGTGCTCGCTCGCCTCGCCCGCGGCCAGCAGGGTCGTGTGCGCGGTCGTCTGTACGGAGCTCATGCGCCGCCCTCCATCCGGGACTTGATGGCCTCGGCCTTGGGGTCGAGCTGGGATGCGGCGTGCCGCGAGTACCACCAGGCGATGAGGAACGTGGTGAGGAACTGGGCGAGGCCGAGCACCAGGGCGACGTTGACGTTGCCGAACAGCTTGGTGCCCATGAAGTCGCCCGCGTAGTTCGAGAGCAGCACGTACAGCAGGTACCAGAGGATGAATCCGACGGTCAGCGGAAAGGCGAAGGAGCGGTGGGAGTTGCGGAGTTCACCGAATTCGGCGCTCTCCTGCATCGCGACGAACTCCGCGGTGGAAGGAAGCGGGGCTCCGGTTTTCGAGGGTGGTGGTGCGTCGGTGGCCACGGTGTCTCCTCGCGTTGCGGGTGCGGATACGACGGTGGGCGGGGGCGAGTCGGGGCTCGCCGACGGGGGGGGGGGCGGTTCGGGTACGGACATGCGGCTTCGACCTCACAGTGGCGTGGGTTCACGTCACGGGGTGCGACGGCGCGCATCCGTTCCGTGATCCGAACAGGGGGCTCGATCGTCCACGGGCTCCCTGCTCAAGGTCACGGCGCCACGCATGGACCGGTTCAACTCCCCCGACTTCTTTCGGAAGTCGTCGCCGGAAGTCATTGCTGGCCCGGGCGGCGGGAGGATAGCTTCGGCCTGCACCATTCCGTCATGTACCTGCCCGAGCGCCATCCGTGTTCGGGCAGCTCCGTTTTCCGGATGATGTGGAGATCCCATGGCTCATCTGCGTTCCAGACGCCGTCTCGCCCTCGCCGTGCCGGTCGTTCTGTCGCTCACCGCCTCACTCGGCTTCCTGCCGGGTGTCGCGTCGGCCGCCCCTCACACCGCGCCCGCCGCGACGACCGCGGACGGGCCGAACCTCTCGTACGTGGTCAACACGAAGCCGGACCACCGCACGATCGAGTCGGTGAAGAAGGCGATCGGCGCGGCCGGCGGCAGCGTCGTCATCGCCTACGAGCAGATCGGCGTGATCGTCGTCCACTCGGCGAACCCGGACTTCGGCCGGCAGATCCGGACGGCGCGCGGGGTGCAGTCGGCCGGCGCCACCCGCACCTCGCCGCTGGCCCCGGCCGCGACGACGGACGAGGGCGCGGCGCAGGTACTGTCGGCCGCCGAGGCCGCCAGGGTCGCGAAGACCGCCGACGTCGGCGAGGAGCCCCTGGAGGCCGACCAGTGGGATCTGCGCGCGATAGGCGCCGACAAGGCGGCCGCGATCAACCCGGGCAGCAAGAAGGTGACCGTCGCCGTGATCGACGTCGGCGTCGACGACACGCACCCGGACATCGCGCCGAACTTTTCCCCCTCGCAGTCCGCGAACTGTGTGGGCGGTAAGCCGGACACCTCGTTCGGTGCGTGGCGGCCGGTGGACGCCGACCACTATCACGGCACGCATGTGGCGGGGGAGATCGCGGCGGCCCGCAACGGCATCGGTGTCGCGGGTGTCGCGCCCGGCGTGAAGGTCTCCGGCATCACCGTGGCCGAGCCCGACTCCACCCAGCTGTTCTTCCCGGAGAGCGTCGTGTGCGCCTTCGTGTTCGCCGCCGACCACGGCGTCGAGATCACCAACAACAGCTACTACGTGGACCCGTGGCTGTACAACTGCCTCGACGACCCCGATCAGAAGGCCATCGTCGACGCCGTCAACCGGGCCCAGCTGTACGCCCAGAAGAAGGGCACCCTGAATGTCGCCGCGGCGGGCAACTCCAACGACGACCTCGACGCGGACGCGCTGACCGACGCCTCCAGCCCCGACGACTCGACCCCGACCACGCGGACGGTCGACCCGCACAAATGCTTCGACATTCCTACCCAGTTGCCCGGTGTCGTCACGGTCTCCTCGACCGGCGTCAAGGGCGCCAAGTCGTACTTCTCCAGCTACGGCAAGGGCGTCATCGACGTCGCGGCGCCCGGCGGCGACCGGTACCAGATCCCGGACACGCCGTCGCAGAACGGCCGCATCCTGTCCACGATGCCGAACAACCAGTACGCCTACCTCCAGGGCACCTCGATGGCGACGCCGCACGTCGCCGGCGTGGCCGCGCTGCTGAAGTCCAAGTACCCCTGGGCGACGCCCGCTCAGCTGCAGCTCCTCCTCAAGGCCCAGGCGGACAACCCGGGTTGCCCGACGGACCCGTACGACGGGAACGGTGACGGCGTCGTCGACGCGACCTGCGTGGGCGGCAAGCGCGTGAACGGCTTCTACGGATTCGGCATCGTCAACGCCCTGCGGGCGGTCAAGTAGCACCTGCCGATGCTCCACGGCCCCGGCCCGCCCCCGCGGCGGCCGGGGCCGCGTCGTCCCCGGGCGCCTCCCGTGTTGATCGGGTCCACGCTGCATAGTGCCGGTATGACGCATTCACCGATGGCCGCCGCATGGCAGGAGCTGGGCGGAGACCCCGCGCTGCTCCCCGGGGTTTCGACCGTGGTGCGTGCGGGTGCGCTGGAAGCCCGGCTGCCCGTACGCGAGTTGGCGCGCGCCTGCGTGGGCGTGTGCGCGCTGGCCGCCGCCGAGTTGGGGGCCCGCCGGGCCGGGCTCGCGCAGGTGCCGCGGGTGACCGTGGACGACGGCGCCGTCGCCACGGCGTTCGTCAGCGAACGGCATCTGACGATCGACGGGCGCGCACCGGTCTCGTTCGCGCCGCTGTCCCGGTTCTGGCGGACCGCGGACGGCTGGGTGCGGACGCACGCCAACTATCCGCATCACCGGGCGCGACTGCTGGACGCGGTGGGCACGGCGCACGACGCGACCGTGGAGGACGTGGCCGGTGCGCTCGCCGGGCGGTCCGCGCGGGAGGTGGAGGAGACGGTGTACGCCGCCGGTGGCCTCGCCGTCGCGCTGCGCTCGGCGAAGGAGTGGGCCGCGCACGAACAGGCCGTCGCCGTGGCTCGGCGGCCGTTGATCGAGCGCGGCCGGTCGGGCCCGGCGGGCGCGCGTGTCCTCACCCCGCTCGACGGCGGACCGCTGCTGCCCGCCGCCGGGGTTCGCGTCCTGGACCTGACCCGGGTCATCGCGGGCCCGGTCGCCACCCGCACGCTCGCCCTGCTGGGCGCCGACGTGCTGCGGGTGGACGCCCCGGGGCTGCCTGAGGACCCGGACGCGCACGCGGACACGGGCTTCGGGAAGCGCTCGACGGTGCTGGACCTGGCGGCCGACCGGCACACCTTCGACGGACTGCTGGCGGCGGCGGACGTCGTCGTCACCGGGTACCGGCCCGGTGCCCTGGACCGCTTCGGGCTCTCCCCCGAGGCGCTGGCCGAGCGCGAACCCGGCCTGATCGTGGCTCAGTTGTCGGCGTGGGGGGCGTACGGGCCCTGGGGCGGGCGGCGGGGCTTCGACAGTCTGGTGCAGGTGGCCACCGGGATCGCCGTGACGGAGGGACCGCCGGAGCGGCCCGGTGCGCTGCCCGCGCAGGCCCTCGACCACGGCACCGGGTATCTGCTGGCGGCGGCCGTGCTGCGCGCGCTGACCGAGCGGGCGGAGGACGGCCGCGGGAGCCTCGTACGGCTGGCGCTGGCGCGGACGGCGGCGTGGCTGACGGACGGGATCGAGCGGGGGGAGGCGCCCGGCGCGGTGACGGACCCCGCGGCGGAAGTTCCGTCCGAGCGCCGCGTGGCCGGACCGCCGTACACCCGCCCTGCGACGGAGCTGCCGTCCGAGCGCCGCGTGGCCGGGGTCTCGTACACCCGCCCTGCGACGGAGCTGCCGTCCGAGCGCCGCGTGGCCGGGGTCTCGTACGACCGCCCGGATGCCTGGCTGTCCGAGCGGGACAGCCGGATCGGCCGCCTTCGCCACGCCCTGCCCCCGGTCTCCTTCACGGGCGGCCCCACCGACTGGTCACGCCCGCCCGGACCTTGGGGGACGGACGCGGCACGCTGGGCATGAGCGGATCGCGCCGGGCCGGTCGCGCACTGCGGCGCCGGACCGGGCGCCCGTGGGGCCGGGGCGGCGTGGTCGGGTCGGACGAGGCCGCCCGGACGCCGAGTCGGACCATGGTGAGGGCCGGTCGGGGTGCGGGGGCCGCGGCGCCGTTCTCACCCCAGGCGGCGAAGCCCCTTTCCTCGCAGGCTCGTTCTCGAACGCCGCACGGGCTACGGTGACTTGCCCGGATCCGTGACGGCTGGCGAGGATCGTGGAGTGACGGTGATACGACCGACGGCCGAGGCGGCGGACGCGAGTGGGGCGGCGCGACGGCAGGCCACCCGCCGGGCCGTCGCCGTGCTCGCCCTCGTGGCCGTCGCGGCCCTGATCCCGCTGCTCGGCCCGAGCGCCGCGCTCAACGACACGGGAGAGGCAGCGGCGCCCGCCACCGGTGGCGTCGCCCTGCTGCGGACGGTGCTGTTCGCGGCGCTCTGCGTCCCCGCGGGGGAACTGTTCGCGGCCCGGCTGGCGCGCCGGGTGCCCGGTGCGCCGCGGGTGGCGGCGCCGCGCAGCTGGGCGGCGTACGCGGCCGCCGCCGGGTTCGTCGTCGCACTGGGGCTGGCCTCGGTCGTGGCGACGGGCAACCTGCTGCCGCGTCGTCTCTCCGACATGGACGTGGGCGGCCTCTACCAGACACGGGACGGCAGACTGGCGCTCCTGGAGGTCAACGCGTTCGCGGTGGCCTGGCTCTGCGCCCGCTCACGCCGGCCGGCCGCCCAGGTGTGGCCGTTGGCCGCGGTGGTGCTGGCGGAGGCGCTGCGCGCGCATCCCGCGACGGAGCACGGTGTGCCGGTCGGCTCGGCCCTGACGGTCGTTCATGTGACGTGCGCGGCGCTGTGGACGGGCGGTCTGCTGCACGTCCTGCGGGTGCTGGGCGGATGGCGGGCCGCGCCGGGCGTCACCAAAGGGCCGGGGGCGGACGGGAGTTCACCGGCCGGTGCCGCGCTGCTCGGGCTCTACGCGCGCGTGGCGGCCGTCCTGTTCGCGGCGATCACCGCCACGGGCGTCTGGAGCGCGCTGCGCCGGATGCCGCCCGGCACGATCGTGGGCCAGCTGACGTCGACGGCGTACGGGCGCGCCCTGCTCGCGAAGGTCCTCCTCGTGGCCGTCGTCGCCGCCCTGGCGCTCGCCGCGCGGCTGCGGCTGCGCCGCGCGGGGGACCCGATCGGCGCCTGCTCCCCCGCGCGCGCGGAGGTCGTGGCGCTGGGGATGGTCGTCGCGGTGTCGGGCCTGCTGACGGCGCTGCCGCTGCCCATCCGGTGGTGAGTCCCCCGCCCGCCCGGCGATGAGTCACCCGGCCGCCCGGCGGTGAGTCCGCCGCCCGTCCGTGGTGAGCCGCCGACGGCGTCCCCCCGCGGACGGTGAGCCCGCGGGGTCCGGCGCCCGGCGTCAGTTGGTGACGAGGACCTTCAGCGCGGTCCGCTCGTCCATCGCCTTGTAGCCCTCGGGCACGCTCTCCAGGCCGATGGTCATGTCGAAGACCGGCGAGGGGTCGATGGTCCCGTCCAGGACGTCGGGCAGCAGCTCGGGGATGTACGCGCGCACGGGGGCGACTCCGCCGCGCAGGGCGATGTTGCGGTCGAACATGACACCCAGGTCGAGCCCCGTACCGCTGCCGTGAGGCACTCCGACGAAGCCGATGGCGCCGCCGTCGCGGGTGATGTTGACGGCCGTACGCATGGACTGCTCGGTGCCCACCGCCTCGACGACGCAGTGCGCGCCCTGGCCCCCGGTCAGTTCGCGGACGGCCTCGACGGCCGCCTCGCCGCGCTCGGCGACGACGTCCGTGGCGCCGAAGCGGCGCGCGATGTCGGTGCGCACCTGGTGGCGGCCGAGCGCGATGATCCGCTCGGCACCGAGCCGCTGGGCGGCCAGCACGGCGCACAGTCCGACGGCCCCGTCGCCGACGACGGCGACGGTCGAGCCCTTGCGGACGCCCGCGCCGAGGGCCGCGTGGTGGCCGGTGCCGAGGACGTCGGAGAGCGTCAGCAGCGCGGACAGCAGGTGCTCGTCGGAGGCCGCCTCCTTGGGCAGCTGGACGAGGGTGCCGTCGGCGAAGGGAACGCGCACGGCCTCACCCTGGCCGCCGTCGTAGCCGACGGAGCCCCAGAAGCCGCCGTGCCGGCAGGACGTGGTGAGTCCGTCGCGGCAGTACTCGCACACGCCGTCGGACCACATGAAGGGCGCGACCACCAGGTCACCACGCCGGACGCCGCTCACCGCGGAGCCCGTCTCCTCGACGATGCCGAGGAACTCGTGCCCGATCCGCTGCCCCGGCTGCCGGGCCGCCTCGCCGCGGTACGCCCACAGGTCGCTGCCGCAGATGCAGGACCGCAGTACCCGCACGACCGCGTCGGTGGGCAGCTGCACCATGGGCTCGGGGACGTCCTCCACGCGCATGTCGTACGGGGCGTGGATGGTGGTGGCGCGCATGGCGAGGGTCCCTCTCGTGCGGAGCGTCGGTGAGATGCGCTCAGGGGGTGGTTGAGCGCATCTCACCGTACGCCGCCCTCGGCGCGCGTCGCGCGCCGAGGGGGCTCAGCACGCCTCGGACCAGCAGGAACTGGGCCGCGGCATAGGTGAGCATGATCCAGAAGTCCGCGTTCGGCAGCTGCGGCCAGTCGGCGACGCCGGTGGCGATGAGGGTGTCCGAGAGCATGAAGAGGGCGCCGCCGAGCCCCGCGACGGGACCGAGCCGCGTGGCGCCGTACGCCATCGCGGTCAGCAGCAGGCTGTAGCCCGCGACGGGGACGCGGAGGCCGGCCGGCAGATCGGGCCACAGGAGGAGGACGAGGGCGACGAGGGCGGTGACGTACGCGCCGAGGAGCCATGCGCTCCGCACGCGTGCCGTTCTCCGGAAGAGCACGAGGTAGCACACGTGCCCCGCCGCGAAGGAGGCCATGCCGACGAGAAAGGCGAGGTCGGCGTCGGACATGAGCGCCAGGTCGCCGCACCAGCCGAGGAGCAGGGCCGCCACGAGCAGCCGGGGTCCGCCGCGCACACCCGCGTACACGGCGAGCAGCGGCATCAGGAGCGGTTTGGCGATCAGGTGCCCGGCGTCGTACCCGGCGGCCAGGGAGAGGACGTCCACCGCTGTCGCGAGAGCGAAGGCGACGAGCAGGGTGCGCGCGAGACGTCGGGTCACGCGACGGGCTCCGCGGCAGGGGCCTGCGTGACGGACGGCGAGGCGGGCTCCGTTGCCCGGGTCTGCACGACGGACGGCGAGGCGAGCTCCGTGACCGGCGTCTGCACGACGGACGGCGAGGCGGGCGCTGTGGCCGGGGTCTGCTGCGCCCCGGCCGGTTGGACGGGCTGCGTGACCAACATCTGCGCCCCGGCCGGTGGGGCGGGCTGCCAGCCGGGGCCGCCGAGGACCCGCCCGGCGCGCTCGCGCCAGCTCGCCGCCGCCCGCACGTCCCGGGCGATGGCGGTGTACTCGTGGGTGGCCACGCGCAGGGGGTTGTACGTGGTGATGTTCTTGGTGAGCCCGTAGACGGGCCGCTCGGTCTCGGCGACCCACGATCCGAAGAGCCGGTCCCAGAGGATGAGGATGCCGCCGAAGTTGCGGTCCAGGTAGCCGCCCTGGGAGGCGTGGTGGACGCGGTGGTGGGACGGGGTGTTGAGGACGGACTCGAACCAGCGCGGCATCCTGTCGATGCGCTCGGTGTGGATCCAGAACTGGTAGACGAGGTTCACCGACGAGCAGAACGCGAGGGCGGCCGGGTGGACACCGAGGGCGACCATCGGGACGTAGAAGGGCCAGGACGTCCAGCCCCCCGTCCAGGGCTGGCGCAGCGCGGTCGTGAGGTTGAACTTCCTGCTGGAGTGGTGCACGACGTGGCAGGCCCACAGGACGCGGATCACGTGGTGGCCGCGGTGGGACCAGTAGTAGAAGAAGTCCTGCGCGAGCAGCATCAGCGGGATCGTCCACCACAGGACGGGGACCCGCAGGGGCGTCAGTTCGTAGACCGCCGTGTAGACCGCGACGATCGGGATCTTCCACAGGAAGTCGAAGACGAGGCTGCCGAGTCCCATGCCGACGCTCGTCGCGGCGTCCTTCGTCTCGTATCCCGCGGCTTCGTCGTCCGGATGGATCCGGACGCTCACCGTCTCGATCACGGCGAGCAGGATGAAGGCGGGTATCGACCACAGCACGACGTCGGGCAGGTTCGGCATGGGTGAACCGTAGATGCGCTGGTCGGCTGCGACCAGAGGCTGTTACCGACAAGTATTACCGCCGGTACGCGCTTGCTTCTTGGTGATCTCCGCCAAGGGCCGCCCGGAGCACGGCCGACGACAGACCGACCCGGCGTCCCCCGGACCGCACGCCGCCGGGAGGCCGCAAGGTCGGCCGGGCGGCCGCAGGTCCGCCCGGAAGCCACCGCGCCGCACTCCTCCGGGAGTTTCCCGGGCCACACGCGCCGGAAGCCGCCGGTCCACGCGCCGCCCGGGAGGCACGGGGCAGCCGCTGCCCCGGCGCTCACCACACACGCACCGAGCCTCCTCTCGCGAACACCGGGCTCGTCGCGTCGGCGGGCGGGGTGTCCAGCGGTTCGGCGATCTCGGCCACCGTGGGGCCGACCTTCGCGGCGATCTCGTCCAGGCAGGCCAGGTCGAAGCCGTAGACGCGGGCCGCGTTGCCGCCGACCATGGCCGCGATCTCCGCACGGGGCAGTCCCGCGTACGAGATGCGCAGGCCCTCGCGGGTATAGGGGTGGGTGCCCTCGTCGTGCGGGTAGTCGCTGCCCCACATGATCTTGTCCAGGCCGATGCGGTCGCGCAGCGGTACCTCGTGGGGGCGCATGAAGCTGGCGCCGACGAAGCAGTTGTCGCGCCAGACCCGCGAGGGCCTCTCGCCCATCGCCGCGGCCAGCCCCGCGCCGAACTTCGACTCGGCCGTGGCCGCCTTGCCGGCCGCCGCGACCAGACGCCCGTGGTAGTAGTCCAGCATGTCGAGCACGCCGGGGATCCAGCCCGATCCCTGCTCGGTCAGCACCAGCCGCAGTCCGGGGTGGCGGCGGAACGCGCCGCCGAACACCAGGTGCCACAGCGCCCGGTGCGAGAACCAGGTCGTCTCCACCATGAAGACCGCGCGGGCCGCCGGTTCGTCCCCGAGCGGCGGCGAGGCCGAGCCCGCGTGGTGGTTCACCGGGACGCCCAGCTTGGCGCAGGCCGCCCAGATCGGGTCGTACGCCGACGAGTACAGCTCGGGCAGGCCCGACCCGGGGGGTGTGCCGGGCAGCAGCAGACCGCCTCTGAGGCCGGCGTCCACCGACCGGCGGATCTCCTCGACCGCTTCGTCGACGTCGTTCAGGAGGATCTGGAAGACGCCCGCGCGTCGGCCGGGCGCCGCCGCGCAGAAGTCCGCGAGCCAGCGGTTGTGCGCCCGCAGACCCGCCCAGCGCCGCTCGAACTCCTGCGCCGTCGGGGCCGGTGCCATCAGGGAGGCCGACGGGAAGAACGGCGGGATGGTGTTCGGGAAGACCACCTCCGCGACGATGCCGTCCTCCTCCAGCTCCGCGAGGCGCCGCCCGGAGTTCCAGTTCCGGTCGGCGGTGTCGGCGAGCAGGTCCTCGTACGGGTTGACGTAGTCGGCCGCCCAGGCGTCGAAGTCGTCGTGGTACCGGCGCTCCAGGTACGGCTTGTAGTCGAGGAGATCGGCGCCGGCGTGGCAGTCGGCGGAGATGACGGTGTAGCGGTCCTCGGCGGTCACGGGTTCACCCCCAGCACGGGGAAGTCGTGGTCCGTCAGCCAGTGACGGCCGACCTCGCGCGAGCGGGCCCAGGACGCCTCGACCGCCGACTGGTCCTGTCGCTGGCCCAGTTCGGCCGGTGTGGGGCCGATCCGCCGGGCGAGCGGGGCCAGTTTGCCGAGGTCGAAGCCGAAGACCTCGGCCGCCGCGAGGCCCAGCATGCGGCGCGTCTCCGCCACCGGGATGTCGTGGAAGGTCTTCGCCAGCCAGGCACGGGTGTCGGGCCAGGTGCCCTCGGGGTGCGGGAAGTCGCTGCCCCAGAGGATGTTGTCGACGCCGATCTCGTAGCGCTGGGCGAGTTCGCGGCGCTTGGTGTTGGTCGCGCAGATGAAGACCTGCCGGTCGAGGTACTCGTGCGGGGGCCGTGTCAGCTCCGCGAAGGGCGACAGCTTCTTGCCGCCGTGCGCGCCGAGGTAGAGCCGGTCCATGAACCACAGCAGGTTGGGCAGCCACCAGCAGCCGGACTCCGCGACGCCGAACCGGAGTCCGGGGTGCCGCTCGAAGACCCCCGACCAGAGCAGGAACCAGAGGGGGCGCGCGGGCCACCAGGTGACTTCGGAGACGTAGATCCCCAGGTGATCGCCGTACTCGTGCCGCGGTGCCGCGCCGGAGTGGGTGACGACGGGCATCCCGCACTCGGCGGCCGCCGCCCACACGGGGTCGTAACGGCGGTCGTGGTAGGGCTCCTTGTCGACCCACATGGAGGGGATCATCAGGGCGCCGAGGCCCGACTCCTTGGCGCGGTACACCTCGGCGACGACGCGCCCGGTCTCGCCGGTCACCGGCAACAGCGCTACTCCGCAGTGCCGTTCGGGGTTCACGGAGACGAAGTCGGCGAGCCAGCGGTTGTGGGCCTGCGCGCCCGCCATGCCGAGTTCCGGGTCCTGGTCGCCGGAGAGGCCGAGGCCCACGCCGAACGGCGCGGCGGTCCGGCTGTCCACGGCGTCCGCGTCGGGGAAGACGACCTCGCCCGCCACACCGTCGCCGTCCAGCTCCTTGAGGCGCTGCGCGGTGTCCCAACCGCCGCGCAGTCCCTCCTCGTTGTCGTGGAACCACTTGTCCGCGAACGCCTCGTTGCGGACGCCGAGGCGGGTCATCTCCTCGCGGCGCCGGTCGCGGCCCGCGAGGAACTCGTCGAAGTCCCGGTGGAATCGGGGGTCCAGATAGGGCCGGTACTCCTCGGTGGGGAGTCCGGCGTGGCAGTCGGAGGAGATGATCAGATACGGGTCCTGTTCGGTCACCGCGCCCCCTCAGTCGAGGATGAAACTTTCCAGGTACGACGGATTCGCCCGGTCGAGCATCGACTGCGACCGCGCACGGATCTGCCGGTCGCTGTGCTCGCTCTCGGGCAGCAGCCAGAAGCGGTCCTCGCGGATCCCCTCGGCGACGAGGTCGGCGACCTGTTCGACGGGGGTGAACCGCACGTCGTGGCCCGCCTGTTCCATCGCGGCCTCCCACTGGGCGAGGCTGCGGTACGGGGTCTTCCGGGGCCGTGCCTTCGCGTAGCGCGAGGGCCGGTTGCGGTGCGACTCCCACAGGCCCGTGCGCAGCATGTGGGGTCCGGGGAAGAGCACGGAGGCGCCCACGCGGGCGTGCTCCGCCTTCAGATGCGCGTACAGCGACTCGGTCATCGTCACCACCGCCGCCTTGGTGACGGCGTACACGGAGGCGGTGGGCAGCGGGGCGATCCCGCCGTCGCCGGACGAGGTGTTGACGACGTGGCCCGGTTCGCCCCCGGCGATCATCCGGGGCACGAACGCCTGGACGCCGTGGAAGACGCCCCACACGTTGACGGCGAAGGCCCACTTCCAGTCGTTCGGGTCGTGCTCCCACATACGGCCCTCGGCGCCGGAGCCGACCCCGGCGTTGTTGCACAGGACGTGCACCGCGCCGTAGGTGCCGTACACGTCCTCGGCGAGCGCGACGACCTCGGAGCGCTCCCCGACGTCCACCACGCGCGCGTGGACGTCGGCGCCGTCCTCGCGCAGTTCCCCGGCGGCCTTCTCCAGGGCGCCCTCCTCGACGTCGGCGAGGACCACCTTCAGACCGTCCGCCGCGAACCGGCGTGCCATCGCGAGCCCGATACCGCTCGCCGCGCCGGTGACGACGGCGACCTGTCCCGCGCGGAGCTCCATCAGACGCTCCCCTCCGGCGGCCCGTCCTGGATCTGCCGCGGGTCGTCGTAGCGCTGGTGGATGTACGGCAACAGGGCCCGGCCACTGACGCGTTCGGCGACCCGGCCCTTCTGGTCGGTGGTCTTCTCGCCGAGGGTGATCTCCAGCAGCCGGCGTACGGGCAGATCGGCGACCGGGTCGTACATCGACTCGCGCAGGACGACGTCCCCGGTGACGCGCTCCAGCTTGCGGACCTTCTCGTCGCGCACGCAGTGCACGAGGACCGGGTCGGCGTCGAAGCCCGAACCGTCCACCGCGGGAAGGAACTTGAAGTAGAAGTCGGTCTTCCGCGCGGGCTCGGGCAGCGGCAGGGACCCGCTCACCGCGCCGCGCACCTCGACGAAGGCGATGCCGTGCCGGGCGAGCGCGGCGCGCACCACGAGACCGTCGCGCTCGACCGTCACCTCGCCGAGCTTCTTGGGCTCCCCGAAGACCTCGCGGCCGCCGATCAGGGCGCGCTCGTGGGTCATCGGCATGACCAGCGGATACCAGCCCTCGACGTCGTCGTGCGCGGCGGCGACGGCGAACGAGCCCGCGCCCAGCGGGTATCCGGGCAGATCGACCTTGCTGATGTTGACCCGTACCAGGGGCCGGGCGGTGGGTTTCAGCGGGGGCGGCAGGACCGCCGCGACCGCGTCCGGGTCGCTCTCCCAGACGGCCACCACACCGGTGGACCAGATGTCGGGGAGCTTGGAGCTCGCGGTACGCGCGGCGGCGATCTCCGCCTCGGTCCGCGCGCCGTACCTCACTCGTGCCATGCCGTACCGCCCTTCACCGGAGACACAACAGGTTTCTGATGGTCCGTCACTGGAGCCTGTAACAGAGTTACAGCAGGTTCGGCGAAGGGTAAATACGCCTGCGGACACGGACTTGGGAGCACCATGGGAAGACCGGCACTCACGCGCGACGAGGTCCTGGAGACCGCCGCCGGACTGGTGAAGCGGCACGGCCCGGACGCCCTGACGATGCGAGGGCTCGCCGCCGAGCTGGGCACCGCGGTCACCTCGATCTACTGGCATGTCGGCAACCGGGAGTCGCTGCTCGACGCCCTCGTCGAGCGCACGGTCGCCGACCTCGGCGAGATCCGCCCCACCGGGCGCACACCCGCCCTGCGCGTCGTCTCGGTCGCCCGCGCCCTGCGCCGGCAGCTGCGCGACCATCCGCATCTCGTCGCGATGGTCCACGAACGCGGGCTGACCGAGCGCATGTTCCTGCCCGCGCAGCAGGCGCTGGTGCGCGAGGTGCACGCGGCGGGACTGCGCGGCGCGCGGGCCGCCGAGGTCGTCCGCGCGGTGCAGTTCCAGGTCGTCGGCTTCGTTCTCGTCGAACGCAACCGGGAGCGATCGCCCCTGCAGCGGCCCGCCGAGGAGGACCTGTGGGACGCGCGGACCGCGGACGACGATCCGGGCCTCGCGCGGGCGCTGGCCCGGCCGGTCGACCCGGAGAGGCTGTTCACGACCTCGGTGCGGGCTCTGGTGGACGCCCTGCTCGCATCCTGACCCGGGCCTCCGGCTCTCGGGGCACCAGCGGCGCCGCGACGGAAGCGGGCGCACCGGCGGAACGGGGAGCGGGGGCCGGTGTCCGCGCGCCCCCGGCGTCAACTCGGCGACCGGTGGAGCGGTTGGGCGCGTCCACGCGAGGGTGCCCCGGTGGCGGCGCCGACGGGCTCCCGGAACCGGGAAGGCGGCAGCGGGAGTGTCAGTCGTGGCCCGTATCCTCATTGACCATGCTCGAAGACCTCACGACCGCAGCGTCCCCAGCCTCCTGGCCGGCCGCGTATCCGCAGGGATACGCGGTCGTTGACGTGGAGACCACAGGACTGGCCCGCGACGACCGGATAATCTCCGCCGCCGTCTACCGGCTGGACGCGCGCGGCGAGGTCGAGGACCACTGGTACACGATGGTCAATCCGGAGCGGGACCCGGGCCCGGTGTGGATCCACGGACTGACGAGCGAGATGCTCGAAGGGGCTCCGCTCTTCCAGGACGTCGCCGAGGAGTTCGCCGCGCGGCTCGACGGCCGCGTGCTGGTCGCGCACAACGCGGTCTTCGACTGGTCGATGATCGCCCGGGAGTACGCGCGCGCGGAGCGCGAGGCGCCGGTGCGCCAGCGCCTGTGCACCATCGCGCTCTCCAAGGAACTGGGCCTGCCCCTGCCCAACCACAAGCTGGAGTCGCTGGCCGCGCACTTCGGTGTCGTGCAGCAGCGGGCGCACCACGCGCTGGACGACGCACGCGTGCTGGCCGAGGCGTTCCGGCCGAGCCTGCGGGCCGCCGCGCGCGACGGGGTGCGCCTGCCGCTCCTCGAGTGCCGGCCGCTCAAGGAGTGGTCCGACAGCGCCGCGGCGCCACGGATCGGACGGCAGTCGACCGGGAGCTACGCGTCCGGCGGTTACCCGTCGGGGAGTTGGCGCCCCTCCCGCAAGCGCCCCGCATGCCCCCATCCCAATCCAGGCCGGTACGACTCGGACAAGCCGCTCAAACAGGGCATGCGGGTCGCCTTCTCCGGCGACACGTCCGTCGATCGCGAACTGCTGGAGGACCGGGCCATCGAGGCCGGACTGCATGTCGCGACGAGCGTGTCCCGGCTCACCAGCCTCCTGGTGACGAACGACCCGGACTCCAGCACATCGAAAGTGGTCAAGGCCAAGCAGTTCGGGACACCGGTGATCGACGAGGCCGCGTTCGGGCAACTGCTGCGGGACGTCGAACCCGCGTCGGAAGGGTGACGGACGTACGGGTGATTGACGGGCGACTCGCCCGGCACCCGCTCGCCCGCACCGCCCCGGCACCCCACCCTGTGGCGCATGGCGAGATGCGAAGTATGCGGCAATGACTACGGAATGACCTTCGAGGTGCACGCGCAGGGCGCGGTGCACGTCTTCGACTGCTTCTCCTGCGCGATCCACCGGATGGCCCCGATCTGCGAGCACTGTCGCGTCCAGGTCATCGGCCAGGGTGTCGAGGTCGAGGGCCACTGGTACTGCGGCGCGCACTGCGCCCGCGCGGAGGGGAGGGCGGGGATCGTCGACAAGGTCTGAGTCCCGGCCGCCGGGCCCGGGACAGGGCATCGTTCCGGCCCTCGGCGGGACCCTCCCGTCGAGGGCCGAAATCGTGCCGAGTAACGTCAATGGGGTGTACCGCTTCCTCCTGTCCCGGCAGTGGGTGATCCTCACCCTCGTGGCCCTCGCGCTCATCCCGACGATGATCGAGCTGGGCTTCTGGCAACTGCACCGGCATGAGCACAAGGTCGCCCTGAACAAGGTGATCTCCGCCTCGCTCGCCGCGAAGCCGGTACCCGCGGAGACGCTCACCGCGCCGGGAAAGCGCGTCCGGCACGACGACCTGTACCGCCGGGTGACCGCGAAGGGGCACTTCGACACCGCGCACGAAGAGGTCGTCCGCCGCCGCACCAACGCCGACGGCGAGGTCGGCTACCACGTCCTGACCCCGTTCGCCCTGGCCGACGGCCGCGTGCTCATGGTCAACCGCGGCTGGGTGCCGGCCGACGGGGCGCAGACCGCCTTCCCTCAGATCCCGGCCCCCGCCCAGGGCGAGATCACCGTCACCGGCCGGCTGATGGCCGACCAGACGACCGCCGACAGCGGCATCAAGAACGTCCAGGGCCTGCCCGACCGTCAGGTCATGCTGATCAGCAGCGAGCAGCAGGCGCGGCGGCTGGGCAAGCAGGTCCTCGGCGGCTACATCGAGCAGACCGCGCCGCAGTCCAAGGGCGACTCCCCCGAACTGATCCCCGACCCCGAGCACGGCGACATCGGCCCCCACATGGCGTACGCGATCCAGTGGTGGCTGTTCTCCGCGGGCATCCCCGTCGGCTGGGTGATCCTGGTCCGTCGCGAGCGCCGCGACCGGGCGGAGGCCGCGGCCGCGCGGACCGCGCCGGAGGCGGAACCCGCGCCCGTGTGACCCGGGGCACGGGCCCCAGGGGCGCGGGGCACCGGCTCCGTCGCCGCTCGCGCCACCCTGGCGGCCCGATTGGCCGTCGCCCAGGTCGGGAACTCGTCCACCGTGCACCGACACATCGAGGACTACGCGCTCATCGGGGACGAACAGACCGCCGCACTGGTGGGCCGCGACGGCTCCGTCGACTGGCTGTGTCTGCCCCGCTTCGACTCGGCGGCCTGTTTCGCGGCCCTGCTGGGCGACGAGGACAACGGTCAATGGCGGATCGCGCCCGAGGGGGCCGACTCGTGCACACGGCGCTCGTACCGCCCGGACACGCTGGTGCTCGACACCGAGTGGGACACCCCCGAGGGGTCCGTCCGGGTGACCGACCTGATGCCGCAGCGCGAGCACGCCCCCGATGTCGTACGCGTCGTCGAAGGCCTCAGCGGCCGGGTACGGATGCGCAGTCTGCTCCGGCTGCGGTTCGACTACGGCTCGGTCGTGCCGTGGATGCGCCGCTCGGACGGCCACCGGGTCGCCGTCGCGGGGCCGGACTCGGTGTGGCTGCGCAGCGAGCCGCCCGTGCACACCTGGGGCCAGGACTTCCGCACGCACTCGGAGTTCACCGTGGCGGCGGGCGAGAAGGTCGCCTTCGTCCTGACCTGGCACCCCTCGCACCGGCCCCGGCCGCCCCTGTGCGATCCCTTCGAGGCGCTGGAGACCAGCGTCCAGGACTGGCGGGCGTGGGCGGCGCGCTGCCGCTACGACGGGCCGCACCGGGATGCCGTCGTGCGCTCCCTGATCACCCTCAAGGCCCTCACCTACGCGCCGACCGGCGGCATCGTGGCCGCCCCCACCACCTCGCTGCCCGAGGAGCTCGGCGGGGTCCGCAACTGGGACTACCGCTACTGCTGGCTGCGCGACTCCACCCTCACCCTCGGCGCCCTCCTGTCGGCCGGCTACCACGAGGAGGCCGAGGCCTGGCGCGACTGGCTGCTGCGCGCGGTCGCGGGCGACCCGGCCGCCCTGCAGATCATGTACGGCCTCTCGGGAGAACGCCGGCTCCCGGAGTACGAGGTCCCGTGGCTGTCCGGCTACGCCGACTCCTCGCCCGTCCGGGTCGGAAACAGCGCCGTCGAGCAGTTGCAGCTCGACGTGTACGGCGAGGTCATCGACTCGCTGTCGCTCGCCCGGCGTTCGGGCCTGCCGTCCAGGCCGCACATGTGGCGGGTGCAGTGCGCCATGATGGAATTCCTGCGGGTCGCGTGGCGGCAGCCGGACGAGGGGATCTGGGAGGTGCGCGGCCCACGCCGGCACTTCGTGTACTCCAAGGTGATGGCCTGGGTGGCGGCCGACCGCGCCGTGCGCACCCTGGAGGACGACCCGTCGCTCGACGGCGATCTGGAGGGCTGGCGGGCGATGCGCGACGAGGTGCACCGGGAGGTGTGCGAGCGCGGCTTCGACCCCGACCGGAACACCTTTACGCAGTCCTACGGTTCGCCCGGTCTCGACGCCGCCCTGCTGCTCATCCCGCGCGTCGGTTTCCTGCCCCCCGACGACCCCCGGGTGGTCGGCACGATCGACGCGGTCCGCGCGGAACTCGCCCCCGACGGCTTCCTGGTGCGCCGCTACAGCGCCGCGACGACCGGCGTCGACGGGCTCCCGGGCGGTGAGGGCACGTTCGTCGTCTGCTCGTTCTGGCTCGTGGACGCGCTGCACCTGACGGGCCGTACGCGGGAGGCGCGCGAGCTGTTCGAACGGCTGGTCGGCCTCACCAACGACGTGGGGCTGCTGTCCGAGGAGTACGACCCCGTCGCGGGCCGCCAGCTCGGCAACTTCCCGCAGGCCTTCAGCCACATCGGCCTCGTGGTGTCCGCCCTCAGCCTGTTCGGCGTCGACGAGGCGGGGGAAACGGAAGGGGCCACACCACCGGGATAGGGAAGGATGGGAGCCATGGATCTTGGACTGAAGGATCGTGTGTACGTCGTCACGGGAGCCACCCGCGGCCTGGGCAACGCCGCCGCGCGTGAACTCGTCGCCGACGGCGCCAAAGTGATCGTCACCGGACGCGACGAGAAGAGCGCGGCCGACGCCGCCGAAGCGCTCGGCGCGAACGCGGTCGGGATCGCGGCCGACAACGCCGCCCCCGAGACCCCGGCCCGGCTGATCGCGGCCGCCCGTGACCACTTCGGCGGCTTCGACGGCATCCTGATCAGCGTCGGCGGACCGCCGCCCGGGTTCGTCGCGGACAACACCGACGAGCAGTGGACGACGGCGTTCGAGTCGGTCTTCCTGGGCGCGGTACGGCTGGCCCGCGCGGCCGCCGCGGAGCTCGGCGAGGGCGGTGTCGTCGGCTTCGTGCTCTCCGGCTCGGTGTACGAGCCGATCCCCGGGCTCACCATCTCCAACGGTCTGCGCCCCGGGCTCGCGGGCTTCGCCAAGTCCCTCGCGGACGAACTGGGCCCGCGCGGCATCCGCGTCGTCGGCCTGCTGCCGTCCCGTATCGACACGGACCGCGTCCGCGAGCTGGACGGCCTGTCGGCCGACCCCGAGGCCACCCGGGCGGTCAACGAGTCCCGCATCCCGCTGCGCCGCTACGGCACCCCGGAGGAGTTCGGCCGCACGGCCGCGTTCCTGCTCTCCCCCGCGGCGTCGTACCTCACGGGCATCATGGTGCCGGTGGACGGCGGAATGCGGAGCGGCTTCTAGACCCACCCGCCGGGCCGGGCCACCCGGGTGAGGTGTGACCCAGGACACGGGTACGGGGCGGGTGTTGTCCCGGGCGTGGGGTCGCTCAGGTCACGCGTTCCGCGTGGTGCTTGACGCCGCGCAGTCGTACCTCCGCGGGGAGCGCGGCGAGGCCGGCCGAGTCCCGGGCGTGGACGAGCGCCTCCGAGCTCAGCAGCTGCAGCGCGTGCCCGGGGTCCACATGTGGTTCCAGCAGGAGCCGTACGCGTGCCTCGGGCAGACTGCGGCGGCCGGTCAGACGCACGTGCGCCTGGTCGACGCCGCCCAACCGGGCCACTTCCGCGGCCAGTACGCTCTCCAGGGCCCGCCCGCGCAGCAGCGCGCCCTCACCGTCGCCGGTGTCGACGAGCACGTCGGCGAGCCGTCGGCGCCGTACGTTCGCGACCAGCCACCACAGGGCGAGCAGCAGGAGCACCGCGAGCGCGGCGATGACGGCGGGCCACCACCAGCCCTCGTCCCGCCACCGGGTCCGTTCGGCGTTGCTGAGCAGCACGTCGTGCCGCCCGTCGTGGATCCACCACGAGGGCGGCCGGGCGCCGAGTCCGATGGCGAGCACGGAGCCGCCGAGGGCGAGCAGCACGAGCCCGACGAAGCCGATCAGTACGCGGTTGACGATCCGGAGCACGGACCTCACCCCTTCCGTCCGGGACGCGCGACACGCACCGACAGGGAGGGCGAGCGGGCCAGCCCCAGCCCCTTGACGCCGTCGGCGAGCGTGGTGTCGAGGTCGGCGCGCACGTCGTCGAGTTCACGGAAGTGCGACACCGCCCGGACGTCGACCTTGCGGCGCTTCACGCGCACGCGGACCGACTGCACACCGGCGACCTCCATGGCCCGGTCGCGGAGCGCCATCGCGGCGGCCGTCCGGTACAGCCCGGCCCGGACATCGGCGTGGGTGCGCCGCATCGGCAGCACGTCCCGCAGTCCGGGTGTGGCCGCGAGGACGACCAGCCAGAGTCCCACCGCGGCGGCGATCCCGGCACCGACAAGGACCGCGGTGTCGTCGAGCGGCCGTTCGGCGAGCTGCTGGGCCAGCCAGGTGCGCCAGCGCAGGGCGGACCTGCCGGCGCGCACGGCGGCGACGTCGTACAGGAACGCGCCCGCGGCGACGAGGAGCAGGATCGCCAGGGCGCCCGCCGGGACACGGCGAACGGACCAGAACCGCCCCTGGCGGCCGTCCTCCTCGTCCACGGTGTTCAGCGGCTCGTAGGCGGCCGCGGAGGCGGACTGCCCGAGCGCGCCCGCGTCGTCGGCCTTCTCCAGTACGGGCAGCTTCCGGGTGCTGTCGGAGCCCTGGGGCTCGCTCATCGCGTCCTCCCCTGTGCGGTGCCGGGCCCGTGCGCCAGGTGCAGCCGCTCCACCTGGACGGCCACCTCCGGTACTTCCATTCCCGCCAACGCCCTTACCCGCTCGGCGACATGACGACGCACCGCACTGCAGTCGGCACCGATGTCGGAGGGGTAGCCGAGTTCCAGGCTGACCCGGACCTGGGCACTGTGCGTCGGCGCGTCCCCCGGCCCGCCGGAGCCGGCCGTCTGCCGCCGCACGACGACCGTCGCGTGCGGCGGCACGGCGTCGGACGGCGGAGCGGGCAGCGCCTCGCGCGCCGCCTGCGACGCGATCTTCGCGACGACGCGGTCGGCGATCCGGGTGGCACCCCGCTCGGGGGCCGCGACCGTCGTCAGGCCCGGCCGGGTCTCACCGAGCCGGTCGACATGACCTGGCACGCGTCACCGCCGCCGGTCGTCGCGGGCGCGGAAGAAGTCGCCGATGTCCAGGTCTCCCTCCAGGAGCCGTCCGACGACGAACCCGACGGCCCCCAGGGCAGCCACCAGGAGGAAGGCGCCGAAACCGCCGAAGTAACCGGCGAAGCCCAGCGCCATTCCGGCGATCATGCCGATCACGGCCAAGCTCATGGTGCGCTCCTCAGCAGTCGGTGGCCGCGTGATCACTCATGGTGCGGCGGCCGGGGCGTTCCGGTGACCCGGGGGTCACTGGAGCCGCGACTCCGGCTCCTCGTCTTCTTCCTCGGGAAGCTTCACATCACTCACCGCGATGTTGACTTCCACAACTTCGAGGCCTGTCATGCGCTCGACCGCCGCGACGACGTTCTCGCGTACGTCGCGGGCCACGTCGGCGATCGACACGCCGTAGTCGACGACGATCTCCAGGTCGAGCGCCGTCTGCACTTCGCCGACCTCGGCCTTCACACCCCGTGTCACGGATTTGGACCCGCCCGGCACCCGGTCGCGTACCGCTCCGAAGGTCCGGCTCAGCCCGCTGCCCATCGTGTGGACACCGACCACGTCACGGGCGGCGAGCCCGGCGATCTTCTCCACGACTCCGTCGGCGATCGTGGTCCGTCCCCGCGTGGCGGGATCTCCACCGCCGCGCCTGGTCGGCTTACGGGTCTGCGGGCTCTCCTTCTCGAGGTCGGGGCTGTCCGTCCGGTTCCGCTCGGTCATGTCGGTCATCGCCGTACGTCCCTTTCGGTCGTCCTCCTCTGCTCACAGTAGGTCGGGTCGCGCCGTCGCGCGCCGTGGATGGGGCACGCTGGAGCAATGACGGCGGACCGATGGACGCAAGTGGTACGGCAACAGCTCGGCCTAGGCAGAATCCTGCCTCTGGGCCTCCCGCACGACGGCGCGTGGATCACGGAGGACGCGGCCGAGTCGGCGCTGCGGCGCGAGACGGCGGCTGTGCACGGTGTAATCCTCGGCGCGCTCCGGATCGCGCCGGCCGACCCGGAGCGGACCGGCACGCCCGCCGTACCGCCCCCGCCCAGTGCGCTGCCGCCCGGCCCGCTGCGCGTCACCGCGGAGTTCCGGGCCTCGGCGGATCCGACGTCCCCGGGCGTCGAGCCCCTCCCGGCCGTCGCCGCCCGGCTGCGCCTGACGCTGGCCACCGCCGCGACGCAGCGGCTGGGTCTCGACGTGGCCGAGGTCGATCTGCAGGTGACGGATCTGCTGGAGGAGGGCGACGCTTCCGCCGCCCGCCCGGCGGAAGCGGCACGGGAGGTGTCCGCCGGGCGCCCGGCGGACGACGTACGGGAGGCGTCCGCCGACGCGCCGACGGACGACGTACGGAGGGCTCCGGTGCCGAAGGACCCCGAGGAGGCGCGGATCGCGGCAACCGTCCTGGCCGTCCCGGGTGTCACCCGTCTGACGGGCGCCCTGGGCCGACCGGTCCACATCGGGACCGCGCCCGCCCCGGAACCGGCCCTGCCGCGCCGCCACATCCGCGTCGAACTGGCGGTGTCCCCGGACCAGCGGGCGGTGGACGTGGCACGGGCGGTCAGAACGGCGATCACGCGGGCCGCCGGAGACACACCGTCCGTGGCGGTACTGGTGACCGCCGTGAGCCGGGATGTCCACGTCTAGAAAGGAGTGCCCAGTCCCCGCACCCGTCCCAGGGTGTCCAGTCACCCGCCCCCGTCCCGGGGCGTCTCGTCACCGCACCCGTCCCGGGGGTGTCTACTCCCCCACGCCGGCGAGGTCGCGGAGCCTGCGTGCCTGGGACGCGCGCTCGGCGGAGCGCTGCTCCTCGTAGGACCGCTCCTGCGCGCCGCGCAGCAGGGCCTTCGTCTCGATCACGGCGTCCCGCGGCGCGGCCAGCAGCGCGGCGGTCAGGTCGCGGACCGCGTCGTCGAGCTGCCCGGCGGGCACCGCGAGGTTCGCGAGCCCGGTGCGCTCGGCCTCCTCGGCCAGGACGAAGCGGCCCGTGGCGCAGATCTCGAGCGCGCGGGCGTAGCCCACGAGGCTCACCAGCGGGTGCGTCCCCGTGAGGTCGGGTACGAGACCGAGGCTGGTCTCGCGCATGGCGAACTGCACGTCGTCCGCGACGACGCGCAGGTCACAGGCGAGCGCGAGCTGGAACCCCGCACCGATGGCATGCCCCTGCACGGCGGCGATGGACACGATGTCGCTGCGCCGCCACCAGGTGAATGCCTCCTGGTACTCGGCGATGGCCGCGTCGAGCTCGGCGTCGGAGCCGCGCGCGAGGTCGATGAACGACGGTTCCCCGTCGAAGCCCTCGGGCGCGAACGCCTGCCGGTCGAGCCCCGCGGAGAAGGACTGGCCCTCGGCACTCAGGACGACCACCCGGACGGAGCCCGGCAGTGACCGGCCGGCCTGCGTCAACGCCCGCCACAGCGCGGGACTCTGGGCATTGCGCTTGGCCGGATTGGTCAGCGTCACCGTGGCGATCGCCTCGTCGACGGTGAGCCGTACGCCGTCCTTGTCGAGTACCGGTTCGAGTTCCTTGTCGAGCGAAGCCATGGGGTGCCTCCGATGGGTGCGGTCGGATCAGACGCGCACCTCGCGAAGACACGAGGAACGCACCTAAGTGACTGCACAGTAACCACCCGGTCGGTCACCCGACCGACCGGGTGGTCACCACCGAAGCCGATGGGGACGCCCGGCCTCAGGCCGAGGCGGCCTTCTTGCCCCGCGTCGCTCCGCCACGCCCTCGGAGCGTGACTCCCGACTCACTGAGCATCCGGTGCACAAAGCCATACGAGCGGCCGGTCTCTTCGGCCAGCGCTCGGATGCTCGCACCGGAGTCGTACTTCTTCTTCAGGTCTGCCGCGAGCTTGTCGCGCGCGGCGCCGGTTACCCGGCTGCCCTTCTTCAGAGTCTCGGCCACCCGGTCCTCCTCATGGGAAGTGCGCTCTGGACTCTCATGATCACCCCTTCCGGGCGTCATGGCCACCCATTCGGCAAGGTCCGTAAGACAAGGTTTTGACGACAGGAGCCCGTCCCCACGAGTGGAATCTGCGGTTCCGGGTGGCGCCGTCCGTACAGCCGAGCGGGTTCTTCGGCGAAGTGCCTGGTCAGCGACGCAAGACGGCCGAGCCCTTGGGAACAGAGGACTCGGCCGTGAAATCGATGTAGGACACACCTCGGTACGAGGAGATCTCACACAGATGATGGATCACGGATCGGCCGAATGATCCATACACAGTGGATCAGTCATTCGATCACGCGGCGTCGGCCCCCTCCCGGAGGCCGCGCACGGGTCAGGCGAGGGCCACCAGGTCGGCGTAGTCGGAGCCCCACAGGTCCTCGACACCGTCCGGCAGCAGGATGATCCGCTCCGGCTGGAGCGCCTCGACGGCACCCTCGTCGTGGGTGACGAGGACGACGGCGCCCTTGTAGGTGCGCAGCGCGCCGAGGATCTCCTCGCGGCTGGCCGGGTCGAGGTTGTTCGTCGGCTCGTCGAGCAGCAGGACGTTCGCGGAGGAGACGACGAGGGTCGCGAGCGCGAGCCGGGTCTTCTCACCGCCGGAGAGCACGCCCGCCGGCTTGTCCACGTCGTCGCCGGAGAACAGGAACGAGCCGAGCGTCTTGCGGACCTCGACCAGGTCCAGGTCGGGGGCGGCGGAGCGCATGTTCTCCAGGACCGTGCGCTCGGGGTCGAGGGTCTCGTGCTCCTGCGCGTAGTAGCCGAGCTTGAGGCCGTGGCCCTCGATGACCTCGCCGGTGTCGGGCTTCTCGGCGCCGCCGAGCAGACGCAGGAGGGTCGTCTTGCCGGCGCCGTTCAGGCCGAGGATGACGACGCGGGAGCCCTTGTCGATGGCCAGGTCGACGTCGGTGAAGATCTCCAGGGAGCCGTACGACTTCGACAGGCCCTCCGCCATGAGCGGGGTCTTGCCGCAGGGCGCGGGCTCGGGGAAACGCAGCTTGGCAACCTTGTCCGAGACACGGACCGCCTCGAGGCCGGCGAGCAGTTTGTCGGCGCGCTTGGCCATGTTCTGCGCCGCCACCGTCTTGGTCGCCTTGGCCCGCATCTTGTCCGCCTGCGAGTTCAGCGCGGCGGCCTTCTTCTCGGCGTTCTGCCGCTCACGCTTGCGGCGCTTCTCGTCGGCCTCGCGCTGCTGCTGGTAGAGCTTCCAGCCCATGTTGTAGACGTCGATCTGGGCACGGTTGGCGTCCAGGTAGAAGACCTTGTTGACGACCGTCTCGACGAGGTCGACGTCGTGGGAGATCACGATGAAGCCGCCGCGGTACGTCTTCAGGTAGTCGCGCAGCCACACGATGGAGTCGGCGTCGAGGTGGTTCGTCGGCTCGTCGAGCAGCAGGGTGTCGGCGTCCGAGAAGAGGATGCGGGCCAGCTCGATACGGCGGCGCTGACCACCGGAGAGCGTGTGCAGGGGCTGGCCGAGCACCCGGTCGGGCAGGTTGAGCGCGGCGGCGATGGTGGCGGCCTCGGCCTCGGCGGAGTAGCCGCCCTTGGTGAGGAACTCCGTCTCCTGGCGCTCGTACTGCCGCATGGCCTTCTCGCGGGTGGCGCCCGAGCCGTTGGCGATGCGCTGTTCGTTCTCGCGCATCTTGCGGATCAGGACGTCCAGGCCGCGGGCCGAGAGGACGCGGTCGCGGGCGAGGACGTCGAGGTCGCCGGTGCGCGGGTCCTGCGGCAGGTAGCCGACCTCGCCGGAGCGGGCGACGGTGCCCGCGGCGGGCTGGCCTTCGCCCGCGAGGACCTTGGTGAGGGTCGTCTTGCCGGCGCCGTTGCGGCCGACCAGACCGATGCGGTCGCCCTTCGTGATGCGGAAGGTGGCGGACTCGATGAGGATGCGGGCGCCGGCGCGCAGCTCGATACCGGAGGCGGAAATCACGGACAGACTCCAGGGCAGGGTCGTTGGCGGGGTGGACGGCTGAGGACGTTCCCGCCGTCTAATGCGCGAGGAGAATGGCCATGGGCCAAGTCTAACGGGGCCGTGCAACCACTTTTCCGGTGCGCGGAGGTCCGGCACTGTGACGCTCGCCCCGTCCGTGCGCCGCCGACGGGGCGCGGTCCGGGGCGGTCCTGCCCGGTCCTCCGCGGGGATGATCTCGCCGGTCCGGCTGCCGGACACGGCCCCGGGCAGCGCGAACGGCGACGTGGCACCGCGGCCCACGGACCGGGCGCGGAGGGCGGGGCCGCCGGCCGGGGGGACGCCGACCGGGGGGACGCCGGGGCGCGGTGGCGGGGACCCGATGGCCGGGGCGCGATGGCCGGGACGCGGTGGCCGGACAGCGTCGTCGCCCGTTCGGACCGCGGGCCGGGGCCGCGGATCACGGAGCGTACGAGGATGGCGGCACGGAGCGACGTACGGCAGAGAGTGGTGCGCCCATGCAGTTCGACGACGACGCCGACCTGGACACCTCCGAGGTGCAGGATGTGCGCGGCAGTCGAATCCCCGGCGGCAGGGCGACCATCGGCGGCGGCCTCGCGGGGCTGATCGCCCTGGTCATCGGGCTGCTCTTCGGGGTCGGTCCCGACCAGCTCGGTCTCTCCTCCGGCGGCGACCAGCCCGCGGCGACCGCCTCCTCCCTCGCGCAGGTGCAGCAGACCTGCAAGAAGGGGCGGGACGCGAACGCCCAGGAGGACTGCCGCGTCGTGGCGGTGGTCAACAGCGTCCAGGCCTTCTGGACCCGGGAGTTCTCACGCAGGGCCGGCACCTACACCCGCTCCCCCACGGTGTTCTTCAGCGGCCGGGTCGGCACCGCGTGCGGCACCGCGTCCTCCGCCGTCGGACCCTTCTACTGTCCCGGCGACCGCAAGGTGTATCTGGACCTGGGCTTCTTCGACGAACTGCGCACCGAGTTCGGTGCCTCCGGCGGACCGTTCGCGCAGGCGTACGTGGTGGCACACGAGTACGGGCATCACGTGCAGGACCTGATGGGCACGCTGGCCCGGTCGCAGGACGGGGTGGCCGGCGCGAACAGCGACGCGGTGCGGGTGGAGCTCCAGGCCGACTGCTACGCCGGGGTGTGGGCGCGCCACGCGACCACCACGGCGGCCTCGTCGACGGGCAAGCCGCTGCTGACCTCGTTGACGGACGCCGACATCCGTGACGGCCTCGACGCGGCGGCGGCCGTCGGCGACGACCGGATCCAGGCGAGGTACCAGGGCCGGGTGACCCCGGAGACCTGGACGCACGGGTCGGCCCAGCAGCGGCAGCAGTGGTTCTACCAGGGCTTCAGCAGCGGCGACATGGCGCAGTGCAACACGTTCCGGTGAGCGGGGGCCGTGCTGAGTGCCGCGGCTCCCGGCCCGGTCCGGCGACGGGGCCGGATTCCGGTGCCCGGGGCGTTGTCAGTGGCCGGTGCCAGACTGGGCAGCGGATCGGAAATCCGGCAGTGGACGAGACGGAGTGATCGGCATGGCTGGCATGAACAGCGGGCGCCCGAGCATCTATCCCTCGCTCTTGTACTCGGACGCGAAGGCGGCGATCAGGCAGCTCACGGAGGCCTTCGGCTTCACCGAGCTGTCCGTCTACGAGGGTGAGGACGGCTCGGTGATGCACGCCGAGCTGGTGCAGGGCAACGGCGCGGTGATGCTCGGCTCCAAAGGCCGCGGCGGCCGCTTCGACGAGGCGATGAAGAGCGCGGGCCCGAGCGGGGTGTACATCGTCGTGGACGACGTCGACGCACACCACCGGCGGGCCGTGGACCACGGCGCGGAGATCCTGATGGCCCCGACCGACCAGGACTACGGCTCGCGGGACTACATGGCCCGCGACATCGAGGGCAACATCTGGAGCTTCGGCACCTACGCCCCGGAGATAGGCGCGTAGGACGCCCGCCGGGCGGCGGCGCGGGTCCCTGCCGGTCGGCGGCCCCGCGGCGGCTCCCGGCCGGCTTCCCCCGGCCCGTTCCCCGGTCAGCTCCCCCCGGTGTGCACCTGGAACGCGGCCCGGCGTACGGCCTTGGCGAGGGCCGGGTCCGGGTGGGCGGCGGCGAGCGCGACCAGCACCTGCACCGTGCGCGGGTGCCCGACCGCGCGCACCTCGTCGAGGAGCGCGGGCACGGTGGGCTGCACCGCGGACTCCAGATGGCGGACGAGGAGCGGGGCCTCACCGTGGTCGGCGACGGCGGCCGCCGTGTCGACCCACAGCCAGGTGGACTCGGCACGGGTGAGGACCTCGTGGGCGTCCTCGGGGTCGTGTCCGTCGTGCTCGGCGAGCCACAGCAGGGCGTAGGGGCGCAGCGGGGTCTCCTCGACCACGGCGCGCACATCGGGCTCGGCGGGAGCGCCGACCACGCGCAGCGCCTCGAAGGCGAGGCCGCGGGTGAGGGCGTCCTCGCCGCGGGCGGCGGCGATGAGTTCGGTGACGGCGCTGACGACCGTGCGGGCGGCGAGCCAGGCGCGGTACTCGGCGCGGGCGGCGTTGGGACGGAGCTGGGCGCAGCCGCGGAGCATGTCCTCGGCGGATTGCTCGATGTTCCCGGCGGGGCTCTGCGCGGCGACGCAGATCTGCTCCAGCTTGACCCAGACCGCCCAGCTGCCGAGCGGGGTGAGGGTGGCCTGTCCTTCGCCGTAGGTCAGTGCGCCGACCGAGGCGAGGGCGTGCAGGGCCCAGTCGAGGAGGGGGGCGAGCGGGGCGTCCGGGATCTCGGCGGGCTCCGGGGCGGGCTCGGGGTCCGGGCCGTAGGAGATCTCGCAGCGTTCGGTGCGCAGTTCGGTGACGCGCTGCCCGAGGAGGTCGAGGAGCTGATCCACGGGGACGGGCCCGGCGGAGAGCTGGAGGAAGGAGAGCACCTGGGGCATCGCGGAGACGACCTCGGCGACGGCCGCGGGCTCGCGGTCCATGGGTTCGGGGTACGCGAGGGACCAGGCGTCGAAGAGGGCGACCCAGCCGCGCAGGACGGCGCTGTCGTCACGGCTCCAGGCGCGCAGCCGCCAGCCGGGGCGGGCGCTGTCGCCGTGCACCTCGATGAGACCGGCCAGCCGGGCGGTGTCCCAGTCGGCGCGGGCCTGAACGGGGGTCAGCCCGAGGTCGGCGGCGGCCCGTTCCGCGGTGGCGTCGGAGAGGGCGCCTTTGCCGCCGGGGTCCGCGCCGTCGCGCCCCGGGCGCAGGGCGGCGTCGGCCCAGCGCGCGACCCGGGCCGCGTCGGACAGGCCGGTGCGCGCCATGCGCGCGAGCTCCGCGGGAGGCGGTGTGCCCTCCGGCGGTCGCGGTGCGGGGCGGCGCGTGCGGCGCTGGGTCACCGCTCGGGGAGCGGCAGCGAGGGGCCGCGGGCTGACGAGTCGGAGCCTGGAGTCGCGCGGGTTACGGGACGTCACAGGTGCAGTCTTCCGGTTGACAGTCCGAAAACCCAAACGGAATGCCGTCGCGGGCTGCGGAAGGGGCACGAGAGGGTGCTTTCCGGGGCGCTCGACACGCGGGCAAAAGGGGCACGTGGAGTTGTTCGGGACCGAACCGGAAGCGCGCCTTGGCGTCCGCCGGGGCGCCTCGCGCCGAGCCCCGGCCCGCCCGCCACCACGCCCGCGCCGGGGGCGTGCGGCGGCTTCGCTCCGGGGGTGGCCTACATCAGGGGGGTGAGGAAACGGCGGAGGGCTTCTTCGTAGCTCGCCGGGTCGGCGTTCCACATGGCGCCGTGCGGGGCGTTCGGGACGGTGTGCAGGGTGACCAGGTCGGGGCGGCTCGCGGCCAGGTGCCGGGAGGGTCCCCAGGGAGCGATGGTGTCGTCCGGGCCGTGCACCAGCAGGGTCGGCACCTTGAGCCCGCCGGGATGCGCGGCGCTCGCGATGCGGTCTCCGCGTACGCCGGTGCGGCCCTGGGCGGCGCGCACCGCGAGCGGCAGCAGGGCGCGCGGCGTGTGGCGGGCCCCGGCGAGGGCGCGCAGCGTGGTCTCCCAGTCCAGGACCGGCGAGTCCAGGACGAGCCCGGAGATCCGCTCGCGCAGCGCGGAGTGGGCGGCGGCGCGCAGCGCCATGGTGGCGCCGGTGGACCAGCCGTACAGGACGACCCGCTCCGCGCCGAACCGCACGGCGTACCGGATGGCGGCGTCGAGGTCGCGCCACTCGGTCTCGCCGAGGTGGTTCAGCCCGTCCGGGGGCCGGGGTGCGCCGAGGTCGCCCCGGTAGGCGAGGTCGAGGACGGGGAAGTGCCGGCTGTTCAGGAACCTCATGACGTTCATGGGGTGTTCCCGGGTGGCGCCCAGGCCGTGCACGGTGATGACCCAGGTGTCGCGGACCGCGGGCAGGAACCAGGCGGGCAGGGAACCGAGTTCGCCGGGCACGTCGATGTCGGCGTGTTCGAGTCCGAGGGCGGACCCGGGGTCGCCGACGTACAGGTTCGGGGTGAGCCACACCTTGTCGCCGGGTTCCAGGGAGCCGTGCGTGACGCCTTCCAGCCGGCGTACGACGGTGTCGGCCGTGTGGGGGACGGAGTTCATGAGGGGGCCGACGACCGCGTGGGAGCCGTCGCCCGCGAGGCCGTAGGTTCCCGGGCGCCGGGAGGCCAGGGCCCGGGTCAGGGTGATTCCGCCCGCCGTCGTGGCGTGCACGGTGAGGCGGGGTTCGCTGGGGAGCGGCTTGCCGGGCCTGGTCTTCAGCGCGGCGTCGCTGGCGAACCGGCCTGCCGCCACGGAGGCCGCGCCCGCGGCTATGGCTACGGTGACGGCCGCTGCCGTGGCTCTTAGGGTGCGCACTCGACCAGTTTCCCGGTGGATCCCGCCATCGGCCAGTGGGAAGGGCGCAACGGGTGACGGGCGTGGTGTGCCGGGCCCCGCGGGCGCGGCGTGAATCCGGCGGCCGGAGCACGACAGCCGGAGCACGACAGCCGACGACAGCCGGGCCACACCCCCTTCCGGGGCCTATCCCTTCTGGCCGTACCCGCGCAGGCTCTCCGCCGCCTCCTGGAGCCGGTCCGGTGAGAGCAGGGCGGGCGTCAGGCCCGGGACCGAGGAGGCCAGGAGCCAGACGCGGCACATCCATTCGAGCTGGGCCGTGCGGTCGTACGCCTGGTCCAGTGAGGCCCCGTGGGCGACGGTGCCGTGGTTCTGGAGGAGGCAGGCGCTGCGGTCGGTCAGCGCGCGCAGCATGTTCTCGGCCAACTCCGGCGTGCCGTACGTCGCGTAGGGGGCGACGCGGACCGGGCCGCCGAGGGCGCCGGTCATGTAGTGGATCGGCGGGAGGCCGGGGACGAGGGTCGAGACGGCCGTCGCGTGGGGGGCGTGGGTGTGGACGACGGCCCGGGCGTCGGTCTCGCGGTAGACGGCGAGGTGCATCGGCAGTTCGCTGGTCGGACGGAGCGAACCGAGCACCTGCCGTCCGTCGAGCCCGACGCCGACGATGTCGTCGTGCGTCAGCCGGTCGTAGGGCACGCCCGTGGGTGTCACCAGGACGGTGTCGCCGACGCGGACGGAGACGTTGCCCGACGTTCCGACGACCAGCCCGTCGGTCACGGTCCGGCGGGCCGTCGCGACGAGCTCGTCCCAGGCCCGCCGGACCGCGTCCCGTGTGTCCCTCGCGGCCGACGCGTCCCGCTCGTCGTGCTCGTCCGTCATCCCTGGATCCCCCCGCCCGTCCCGTGCGTCCCGGTGCTGCTCAGCCATGCCGCGATCCTGCCAGGCATGCCGTGTGGCGCACCTCGGGCGGGCGCACTGTAGTGCGGAAGCGAGGCCTCCGAAAGGGCACATATGCGCCCACTTCACCCCCTGGCGACGAAGGGCCGGGAATCGACGGACGGCGCCCGATCTTCCCGTAGCCTCTGGGGGATTTGTCGCACACGTAGCCATTTCCGGGGGGATACATGGCCCGTGACCACAAACCGTTCCGTCGTCGCGCCCGCGTCGCCGCGATCACCGTCGCGGCGGCGGTCGCCCTGGGCGGCAGCCCACTCGCCGCGCTCCCGGCGGAGGCCGCGGGCAACACCCAGGGGCACGACGTCTCCTCTCACCAGAAGAACGTGGACTGGCGGAGCGCGAGGGCGAAGGGCGCGCGGTTCGTCTACGTGAAGGCGACCGAGGCCACCGCCTACCGCAACCCCTACTTCGACCGGCAGTACGACGGCGCACGCAAGGAGGGCATCCTCCACGGCGCCTATCACTTCGCGGTGCCGGACAGGTCGTCCGGCACCGCCCAGGCCGCCCATTTCGTACACAACGGCGGAGCCTGGCGCGCGGACGGCCGGACACTGCCACCCGCGCTCGACATCGAGTACAACCCGTACGGCAAGCGCACGTGCTACGGCCTGAGCAAGACCGCGATGGTGAACTGGATCAAGGCTTTCAGCGACGAGGTCCGCCGGGAAACCGGTCGCCGCCCTGTGATTTACACCACAACGCATTGGTGGAACGCCTGCACCGGCTCCAGCAGGGCTTTTGCCGCGAATCACGCCCTGTGGCTGGCCCGTTACGGCTCGGCGGACCCCGGCGAACTGCCCGCCGGCTGGTCCGTGTGGACCTTCTGGCAGTACGACAACGGCGGCAGCCTGCCGGGTGACCAGAATCTCTTCCATGGATCCCGGGCTCAGCTCGAGCGGCTCGCCCGGGGTAGGACCCGGACCGGAGCCCGGAATTCCGCATCCGTTCGACCCGCGGCATCGCCCCTTCGGCACAAGCGGAGGAACGATTCGCCGTTCGGGTCACCGTGAAGCCCGCCCCAGTTCATCTTCCGTTCATCCAGGTTGCTTACGGTCCCCCTGCCACTGACGTCCAACAGAAGCCTGGGTAAATGGAACACATCACGCTCCTCCTCGGAATCGTGATCGTCACCGCTCTCGTGTTCGATTTCACGAACGGTTTCCACGACACCGCCAACGCGATGGCCACCACCATCTCGACCGGCGCACTCAAGCCCAAGGTCGCGGTGGCCATGTCCGCCGCTCTGAACCTTGTCGGCGCCTTCCTCTCGGTGGAGGTCGCCAACACGATCTCCAAAGGCCTCGTCGATGAATCCGGCATCCAGCCAGAAGTGATCTTCGCCGCCCTCGTCGGCGCGATCCTCTGGAACCTGGTGACGTGGCTGGTCGGACTCCCCTCCAGCTCCTCGCACGCCCTCATGGGCGGCCTGGTCGGCGCCACCATCGCCTCCGCCGGTACCGGCGCGGTGCACGGGGACGTCCTGGTCGGCAAGGTTCTCCTCCCCGCCGTCGCGGCCCCGATCGTCGCCGGTCTGGCCGCGATGTTCGCCACCCGGCTGTCGTACAAGCTCAGTGGCAACGCCGACACCAAGGCCACCAAGAAGGGGTACCGCGCCGGCCAGATAGCCTCCGCGGGCCTGGTCTCGCTGGCCCACGGCACCAACGACGCGCAGAAGACGATGGGCATCATCACCCTGGCCCTGGTCGCCGGTGGCGCCGTCGCTCCCGACTCCGACCCGCCGGTCTGGGTCATCCTCTGCGCCGGTCTCGCCATCGCGCTCGGCACCTACCTGGGCGGCTGGCGCATCATCCGCACGATGGGCAAGGGCCTGACCGACCTTCAGCCGCAGCAGGGCTTCGCCGCCCAGACCAGCGCGGCCACGGTCATCCTGGCCTCCTCGCACATCGGCTTCTCCCTCTCCACCACGCACTCGGTCTCCGGTTCCGTGATGGGCGCGGGTCTCGGCCGCAAGGGCGGTGTGGTCCGCTGGTCCACCGCCACCCGGATGATCGTCGCCTGGGTCCTCACCCTGCCCGCCGCCGCCCTGGTCGGCGCGCTCGCCGAGTGGGTCACCGGTTTCGGCGCCTGGGGCACCACGCTCGTCGCGGTCTTCCTGGTCGGGTCCAGCTTCGCGATCTGGCGCCGCTCGCGCCGCGAGGTGATCGACCACACCAACGTGAACGACGACGACGAGCCCGCCGGTGTGGTGACCACGGCCATCGCCGCCGTCACCCCGCCCCCGGCCGGCACCGTGGCCGAGGACCTCACGGCCACCATCCCGGCTCCCGCCGAGCCCACGGCGGCCCCGTCGGCGCCGTCCCCCGTGGCCTGAGAACCGAAGGAAGAAACAGCATGCACATCGACTGGTCAGCCCTCGGGTCCGTCTTCGGGGTCAGCCTCGGAGTGACCGTGGCCCTCGTCGCCCTCTTCACCCTGGGCGTCGCCGGCCTCTCCAAGAAGGAGTCGGCCCAGGGCGGTTCCGCGGTCGCGGCCGCCACGGGCGCGTACGTCTGCTTCGCGGCCTGCGCCGCGGCGGTGGTGTACGGCATCTCCCTGATCATGACCAAGTAACCCGGAACGAGCGGCCCGGAACAGGGCCGCGGCGGGCTGCACTTCGCGTGGGGTGCGGGAC
>NZ_JBHWVI010000021.1:0-66642 GCF_042737005.1 Streptomyces sp. NPDC060027 | reverse complement strand
CGGCCGGGGCGCGGCTCTCCAATTCCCGGGAAGGAAGGGGGAATCCATGGCCGAACCGGACGGTGAATTTCTCACCCACGCGTCGGAAGTCGCGTTCGACCTCGGGTCCGACCGTCTCCGCGTCACCGCGCTCACGCTCCGGTCCCGCTCCATCGAATGCACCGAGATCGGCGGCCCGTCCGAGCCGCCCGTGTACGCCGAGGGCGAGCCGCCCGGCACCGGACGCGAGGCACGCCGTACGTACGACTGGCAGCCCGCCGCCGACGCGCCGTCCTGGATGAACATGGCGTGGCTGCTGGAGGATCTGGCCGCCTGGGTCGACCCGATGGCCGAGGACGGCATCACCCTGCTCGGCCTGGAGGCGCCGGAGCCGGACTGGTGCGACGTGCTGGTCCTCGACGGAGACAGCCGCCTACGGGTCCGGATCGCGCTGGCCGGCCGGCGCGATGTCCTGGACTTCCCCGGAATGTTTCTGCGGGACCTGTTCGCCGAGGGCCGCTCCCGCGCCCACCTGACGGAGGACCGGTCGGTGGTCGATCTGCGGGATGTCCTCTGAAGGGCCGTCGGCGCCGTCCGGCCGGGTGAATCGCCGTCGGCGCGCCGGGCGTCCGGGGCAGGCGCGCACGGTGTGCGTCGGCCGCCACCTGGGCACGTCGGGTGTCCGGACCGCCGTAGGGTGCGGACATGAGCATCATCGGGGTCGGTATCGACGTGGCCGAGATCGATCGGTTCCGGGCGTCGCTGGAGCGGACGCCGGGGCTGGCCGAACGCCTTTTCGTGGAGCGTGAGTTGCTGCTGCCCAGCGGTGAGCGGCGGGGCATCGCCTCGCTCGCGGCGCGGTTCGCGGCGAAGGAGGCGCTCGCCAAGGCGCTGGGCGCCCCGGCGGGGCTGTACTGGACGGACGCCGAGGTCTTCGTCGAGGACAGCGGCCAGCCGCGCCTGCGGGTGAAGGGCACGGTGGCGGCCCGGGCGGCCGAACTGGGCGTGCGGTCCTGGCATGTGTCGCTCAGTCATGATGCCGGGGTGGCCTCGGCGGTGGTGGTGGCGGAGGGCTAGCGGGAGGGCCTGCTTCCGCCTGACCAGGCACGGCGGCCGGGAGGGTCGACCCCGGCCGGGGCGGAACGGCGGCCCGAGCAGCCACCTGGACGGGGCGCACCGTGTGCGCCGGTGCGGGAGACTCGGCTCCATGCGTACTGCGTACAGCGTGGAGACCGTAAGGGCCGCCGAGCGGGAGCTGATGGCACGGCTTCCCGAGGGGGCGTTGATGCAGCGGGCGGCCGCCGGGCTGGCCGCCGCCTGCGCGGACCTGCTCGGCCGGGTGTACGGCCGCCGGGTGGTGCTGCTGGTGGGCAGCGGGGACAACGGGGGCGACGCCCTGTACGCGGGGGCGCGCCTCGCCCGGCGCGGCGCCGGCGTCACCGCGGTGCTGCTCGCCCCCGGACGGACGCACCCGGGGGGACTGGCGGCGCTGCTCCGCGCCGGCGGCACCTCGGCCTCGCCCGACGCCGCCGAACCGCTCGTGCGGCGGGCCGATCTCGTCGTCGACGGCATCGTCGGGATCGGCGGCAAGGGCGGCCTGCGGCCGGACGCCGCACGGCTCGCCGAACTCGCGCACGCGTCCCGCGCCGCCGTCGTCGCCGTCGATCTGCCGAGCGGTGTCGAGGCGGATACCGGAGAGGTGCTCGGCGCCGCGGTCCGCGCCGATCTGACCGTCACCTTCGGCACCCACAAGCCGGGACTGCTCGTCGATCCGGGGCGCGGGTACGCCGGTTCCGTACGCCTCGTCGACATCGGGCTCGACCTGCCGGAGCCGGCCGATCTGGAGGCTCTCCAGCACGCCGATGTCGCGGCCCTGCTGCCCCTGCCGGGGGCGGAGAGCGACAAGTACCGGCGCGGTGTCCTCGGGATCGCCGCCGGGTCCGCCCGCTACCCCGGAGCCGCGGTGCTCGCCGTGTCCGGGGCGCTGCGCGGCGGGGCCGGGGCCGTGCGGTACGTCGGGCCCGCCGCGGACGCCGTCATCGCGCGCTTTCCCGAGACGCTGGTGTCCGACAAGGGGCCGTCGAAGGCGGGTCGGGTGCAGGCCTGGGTGGTGGGCCCCGGGGCCGGGGACGACGCCTCGGCCGTCGCGGAGGTGCTGGACGCGGACGTGCCGGTGCTGGTGGACGCGGACGGGTTGCGGCTCGCCGGGCGGGAGGCGGTGCGGGCCCGCACCGCGCCGACGCTGATGACCCCGCACGCCGGGGAGGCCGCGGCGCTGCTCGGGGTCCCGCGAGAGGCGGTGGAGACGGCCCGGCTCGCTTCCGCGCGGGAACTCGCGGGGCTGTACGGGGCGACCGTCCTGCTCAAGGGGGCGACGACACTGGTCGCCGACCCCACGGGCGGGGCGGTGCGGGTGAACGCCACGGGGACGGCGTGGCTGGCCACCGCGGGGAGCGGGGACGTGCTGTCGGGGCTGGCGGGGTCGCTGCTGGCGGCGGGGCTCCGCGCGATCGACGCGGGGAGCGTGGCCGCGTACCTCCACGGGCTCGCGGGGCGCTTCGCGGCGGACGGCGCGCCCGCCGGGGCACATGACGTGGCCGCCGCGATCCCGGAGGCCTGGCGCGACGTACACGACTGACACCGGGCACCCCTCGCTCATGCCCTGGGCCCTGGGCCCTGGGCCCGGCTCTACTGGGTCTGGGACCGGGCCTACTGGGTCTGGGACCGGCTCTACCGGCCCCTGGGACCGACGGCTCTACCCGGGGCCCCGGTACTGGGCCCGGCGCCGGTGTTCTGCCGGGCCGGGACCCGCTGGACGGCGGCACCCGCCGTCGGCGGTGCCGGGCCTGACGGCCCCCGGACGCGTTGCCCAGATCGGGCGACCCTTTCCGCGCGGCTCACCCGGGGGCACCGCGCCGTTGCGTATGGCTGATCGCATGATGATCAGACGAAAGGTGTGTCGGGGGATCGCGGTGCTGCTGGCGGTGGTGGCGGCCGTGCCCGTGGGGACCGCGGTCGCCGTCCCCACGCCGCCCGTACCCGCCTCCGGGCCCATCGGCGAGTCGGTGCTCCGAGCGGTGAAGGGCCCGTATCCGCCGTGGCGGGGCGAGATTCTGGGCCCGGTGCTCCCGGCCGTGGACACGCCCGGTGCGGGGGAGGGAGCGCGGGAACCGCTGGGCACCTCCGCGGGCGATGACGCGCCGATCGCGTACGTGCCGTTCGGCGACGGGGCCGCGGGCCCGGCGGTGGCCTGCGGCGGCCGGACGGGCCCGTACCAGCGGCAGGTCGAGCGATGGCTGAGGCTGACGGTGGACGGGAAGCAGTCGGAGGCCGACTGCTGGGCCATCCGCGCCTTCCAGGTGCAGCAGGGCATCCGGCCGGCCGGCGGGTTCGCCGGACCGCTGACCTGGGCCCGCATGCGGCTGCTGTCCGCCCGGAGCGACCCGGACGCCGGCCGCGGCTGCCCGGCCCGCTCCTACCGGGTCGCCTGCGTCGACCTCACCCGTCGGCTCACCTGGGTGCAGCAGCGCGGCAGGATCCTGTACGGGCCGGTGCCGATGCGCAGCGGCGGGGCCGGGCACCGCACCAGGACCGGCTGGTTCACGATCTACTGGAAGCACCGGAACCACTGGTCGACGCTGTACAACACCCCCATGCCGTACGCCCAGTTCTTCAGCCGCGGGCAGGCCTTCCACGCCATCCGCGGCAGCGTCCGCACGACCGCCGGTTCGATGGGCTGCGTGAACCTGCGGCTCGCCGACGCCCGCGCGCTCTGGAGCGTGCTCAGGAAGGGCGACCGCGTCTACGTGTGGGGCCGAAGGTCCGGCAGCTAGGACGGTGAAACAGGCCCCGGGTCCACCCCCGGGGCCTGCCTTCGGGACGGCGCCGGGCCACCCCCGGGTCGGCCCCGGGGCTGTCCTGGGGACCGGTGCCGGGAGGCTGTCGTGGCCCTCTGAGAGACTGGGGCGCGATGACAGAGACAGCACACCCGCGGACGGCACCCCTGCGCGCCCGCGCCGAGATCGATCTGGCCGCCCTGCGAGCCAACGTGCGGACCCTGCGTGCCCACGCGCCGACCGCGGCCGTGATGGCCGTGGTCAAGTCCGACGCGTACGGCCACGGCGCGGTCCCGTGCGCCCGCGCGGCGCGCGAGGCGGGCGCCACCTGGCTCGGCACGGCCACCCCGGAGGAGGCGCTCGCGCTGCGGGCGGCCGGCCTGCCGGGGCGCATCATGTGCTGGCTCTGGACCCCGGGCGGCCCCTGGGCGGAGGCCATCGAGGCCGATGTCGACGTGTCGGTCAGCGGGCTGTGGGCGCTGCGGGAGGTCGTGGCGGCCGCCGAGGCCGTCGGCGCGCCCGCCCGCGTGCAGCTCAAGGCCGACACCGGTCTCGGGCGCGGCGGCTGCCAGCCCGCCGACTGGCCGGAGCTCGTCACCGGGGCACTGGCCGCCGAGGCGCGCGGACTGATCACCGTCACCGGGCTCTGGTCGCACTTCGCCTGTGCCGACGAGCCGGGTCACCCCTCGATCCAGGCCCAGCTGGAGCTCTTCCGCGAGATGGTGGCGTACGCCGAGGAGCAGGGCGTCCGCCCCGAGGTGCGGCACATCGCCAACTCGCCCGCGACGCTGACCCTCCCCGAGAGCCACTTCGACCTCGTACGGACCGGGATCGCGGTCTACGGGATCTCGCCGAGCCCGGAGCTCGGCACCCCGGCCGACCTCGGACTGCGCCCGGTGATGACGCTGAGCGCCTCGCTCGCGCTGGTGAAGCACGTTCCGGCGGGCCACGGCGTGAGCTACGGCCATCACTACGTCACCCCCGGCGGGACCACGCTCGGCCTGGTCCCCGTCGGCTACGCGGACGGCGTTCCGCGGCACGCCTCCGGCACCGGGCCCGTCCTGGTCGGCGGCAAGTGGCGTACGGTCGCGGGCCGGGTCGCCATGGACCAGTTCGTGGTGGACCTCGGCGGTGACGAGCCGGAGCCCGGCGCTCCGGCGGTCCTGTTCGGGCCCGGCGACGGCGGTGAGCCGACGGCCGAGGACTGGGCGCGCGCGGCGGGCACGATCGCGTACGAAATCGTCACGCGCATCGGAACCCGCGTTCCACGCGTCTACATGAATGTGAAAGAGGAACAAGGCGGGTAACACCCCTTAGCCGAACAGGTGCGCGGGGGCCCGGCGAGCGGAGAGCGGCGGGCGGAACACGGCGGGCGGGAGCCGGACCGGAGCGCGCCCAGCCGAGAGCCGACAGCCGGAGCGAAGAGGAGCGGGACGTGAGCGAGAGCAGCGCGGAGGTCGTCGTGAGTGCGGCCTCGGCGGCCGCCGCCTCCGCCGGGAACTGGCGCAAGGCCGGAGTGGCCGGCGCCGCGATAGGCGTGGTCGCGGCGGGCGCCGCGGCCGGAGTCGCGATCGAGCGGCTCACGGTCGGCCGCGGCATACGGAAGAAGGCGCGCCTCGCCCTCGACTCGGCCGGCCCGTACGGCTCGCTGCGCGGCACGCCGGGCAAGGCGTACGCCGACGACGGCACCGAGCTGTACTACGAGGTCGACGAGGCCGAGCCCGAGGCCTCGCTCGCCCCGCGCCGACGCAGGCTCTTCGGCCGCAAGGCCCCCGCCCCCGTCACCGTCGTCTTCAGCCACGGCTACTGCCTCAACCAGGACTCCTGGCACTTCCAGCGCGCCGCGCTGCGCGGTGTGGTGCGCACGGTGCACTGGGACCAGCGCAGCCACGGGCGGTCCGGGCGGGGTGTCGCCCAGCTGGAGGACCGGACGCCGGTCACCATCGACCAGCTCGGCCGCGACCTGCTGGCCGTCATAGAGGCGGCGGTCCCCGAGGGCCCGATCGTGCTCGTCGGGCACTCCATGGGCGGCATGACCGTGATGGCCCTCGCCGACCACTTCCCCGAGCTGATCCGCGACCGGGTCGTCGCCGTCGCCCTGGTCGGTACGTCGTCGGGGCGGCTCGGCGAGGTCAACTTCGGGCTGCCCGTCGCGGGCGTCAACGCCGTACGGCGCGTGCTCCCCGGCGTCCTGAAGGCGCTCGGCCAGCAGGCCGCCCTGGTGGAGCGGGGGCGGCGCGCCACGGCCGATCTGTTCGCCGGGGTCATCAAGCGGTACTCGTTCGCGAGCCGTGACGTCGACCCGGCCGTCGAGCGGTTCGCCGAGCGGATGATCGAGAGCACGCCGATCGACGTGGTCGCCGAGTTCTACCCGGCGTTCACCGAGCACGACAAGACCGCCGCGCTCGCCCGTTTCACCGAGCTGCCGGTCCTCGTCCTCGCCGGGGTCAAGGACCTGGTGACGCCGAGCGAGCACAGCGAGGCGATCGCCGACCTGCTGCCGGACGCGGAGCTGGTGCTCGTCCCCGACGCGGGACACCTGGTCATGCTGGAGCATCCCGAGGTCGTCATAGACCGCCTCGCCGACCTCCTCGTGCGCGCCGGAGCCGTGCCGGCAGGGGCTACGGTGGGCGGTTATGGAAGCACCAGCAGCAGCGCACAACCCGGCTGAGTCCGCGCAGGACGGGGTCAGCGCGCAGATCACCGTCACCTCCCCCGAGCAGATGCAGGAACTGGGCCGCAGGCTCGCCGAGCTGCTGCGCGCGGGCGACCTCGTGATGCTGAACGGGGAGCTGGGCGCGGGCAAGACCACGCTGACCCGTGGACTCGGCGAGGGGCTCGGCGTCCGTGGCGCGGTCACCTCACCGACTTTCGTCATCGCCCGCGTGCACCCCTCCCTCGGCGGCGGACCGCCCCTCGTGCACGTCGACGCGTACCGCCTGGGCGGCGGGCTCGACGAGATGGAGGACCTCGACCTCGACGTCTCGCTCTCCGACTCCGTGATCGTCGTCGAGTGGGGCGAGGGCAAGGTCGAGGAGCTGACCGAGGACCGTCTGCACCTCGTCATCCACCGGGCCGTCGGGGACACCACCGACGAGGTGCGGCACGTGACGGTCACGGGACTCGGGCGGCGCTGGGCCGCGACGGATCTGACCGTGCTCGCGGCCTGACCGGGGTCTTCGCGCGCCGGGCGTCTTTCGCTCGTACATTCGGCCAACGTTCCGACAGGGCGTCGGCAAGATATTGCGTTCGGCGTCCCGGCCGTGGTCACATGGACACCAGTACGTAGTTAGGTCTACCTAACTGCGCTTGCCCCCGAAGCCCGAGGAGGCGTCCATGTCGGCTTCAGAGTCGGCTGCAGTGCCGGCTTCAGAACGTGACGTGCCGGCGGCGCCGCGCGCGACGGCCGGGGTGTCGATGCGGGATCTGCTGGCGGCCTGTGCCGCGGCGGAGGCGGTGTCCAGGCCGCCCCGCGAACCACTGGCCGGGCCAGGCGTCGCCGAACGGCCCCGCAAGGCCGCCTGACGCCGGTGCGGCCGGCGGCGTCACTTGATGACGACGACCTTCGCGCCCACGGTCGCGAACGCCCACATCGCGTCGCCGTCGGCGCGCGACGCCCGGATGCCGCCGAGCTTCCTCTCGGGGTCCGGGGCCTCCGTGGAGCCGCTCACCGCGGCGCTGAAGCCGATCGCGACGCCGTTGACCAGCGTGAACCGTACGACGTGCTCGATCTGCGTTCCGTCGGACCCGGTGACCGCTCCCGCGCGCGTCGTGACGGCGTAGGTGCCCGCGGCCGGGTCGACCGTGCCCGGGGTCACCTTGAAGGTGCGCCGCACCTTGTTGCCCGAGCCAACCAGCCACACCCGGTCGTCGCCGACCGAGTAGACGACCCGCGCGCCGGTGCCGGACGGGGACGGCAGCGCGGTGGGGTTCTTCTTGTCCCGAGGGGCTTTGGGGGCGGACGACTTGGCCGACACGCTCGCGCTCGGTTTGCCCAGGGTCTCCGGAACGTTCGCGGACGCCTGGAAGGCGAGGAAGCCGACTGCCGCGATCGCCGCCACGGTGAGCCCGGCCACGAATCCCGAGCTGCTCCTAGCCACCTTGTGTGCCCACCTCTCGACCTTCGTACGTCCTTGCTGTGACGGTAGCAGCCGAGGGACGGGAGTCCCGGGCGGCCTTGCGTCAGGCTCCGGCGCCGTAGGCTGTTTGCGTGCTCTTGCTCGCTCTGGATACCGCCACCCCCGCCGTGACCGTCGCCCTGCACGACGGCACGTCCGTCATCGCCTCGTCGAGCCAGGTGGACGCGCGCCGGCACGGGGAGCTGCTGCTGCCGGCCGTCGACCGGGTGCTCACCGAGGCAGGCCTCAAGCTGGACGCCGTCACCGGCATCGTCGTGGGCGTCGGCCCCGGCCCGTACACGGGGCTGCGCGTCGGCCTCATGACCGCCGACACCTTCGGACTCGCCCTCGGCGTGCCCGTGCACGGCGTCTGCACCCTCGACGGGCTCGCGTACGCGGCCGACGTCGAGGGGCCGTTCGTCGTCGCCACGGACGCCCGGCGCAAGGAGGTCTACTGGGCGCGGTACGCCGACCGCCGCACCCGGCTGTCGGAGCCCGCCGTGGACCGCCCCGCCGAGATCGACGGAACGGTCACCGCGCTGCCCGCCGTCGGCGCGGGCGCGCTCCTGTACCCCGACACCTTCCCGGACGCCCGCGCCCCCGAGAACGTCTCGGCCGCCGCGCTCGCCTCCCTGGCCGCGGAGAGGCTGGCCGCCGGCGAGGAACTGGAGCCGCCCCGGCCGCTGTACCTGCGCCGCCCGGACGCCCAGGTGCCCAAGAACTATAAGGTGGTCACCCCCAAGTGACCGCCGTGCTGCGCGAGATGCGCTGGTGGGACATCGATCCCGTACTGGAGCTGGAGAAGGAACTCTTCCCCGTGGACGCCTGGTCCCGGGGCATGTTCTGGTCCGAGCTGGCCCACTCCCGCGGGCCGCAGGCGACCCGGCGCTATCTGGTCGCCCGCGACGGCGACCGGCTGGTCGGATACGCCGGCCTGGCCGCCTCGGGAGACCTGGGCGACGTCCAGACCATCGCGGTCAGGCGGGACCAGTGGGGCACCGGCCTCGGCGCCCGGCTGCTCACCGAGCTGCTGCGGGCCGCGAGCGCCTTCGACTGCGCCGAGGTGATGCTCGAATGCCGCGTGGACAACGTCCGCGCGCAGAAGCTGTACGAGCGCTTCGGCTTCGAACCCATCGGCTTCCGCCGCGGTTACTACCAGCCGGGGAACGTGGACGCCCTCGTGATGCGCCTGCACGACCCCTCCGCCTCCGTACAAGGAACAGAGACCCATGGCTGACGAACCTCTCGTCCTCGGCATCGAGACCTCCTGCGACGAGACCGGTGTCGGCATCGTCCGCGGGCACACGCTGCTCGCGGACGCGATCGCGTCGAGCGTCGACGAGCACGCGCGCTTCGGCGGGGTCGTGCCCGAGGTCGCCTCCCGGGCGCACCTGGAGGCGATGGTGCCGACCATCGAGCGGGCGCTGAAGGAGGCGGGGGTGACGGCCAGGGACCTGGACGGCATCGCCGTCACCGCCGGGCCCGGGCTCGCCGGGGCGCTGCTCGTCGGGGTCTCGGCCGCGAAGGCGTACGCGTACGCGCTGGGCAAGCCGCTGTACGGCGTCAACCACCTCGCCTCCCACATCTGCGTGGACCAGCTGGAGCACGGCGCGCTGCCGGAGCCGACGATGGCCCTGCTGGTGTCCGGCGGCCACTCCTCGCTGCTGCTGTCCACCGACATCACCTCCGACGTACGGCCGATGGGCGCCACCATCGACGACGCGGCGGGCGAGGCCTTCGACAAGATCGCGCGTGTGCTGAACCTCGGCTTCCCGGGCGGCCCGGTCATCGACCGGTACGCGAAGGAGGGCGACCCGAAGGCCATCGCGTTCCCGCGCGGACTCACCGGGCCGCGCGACCCGGCCTACGACTTCTCCTTCTCCGGTCTGAAGACCTCCGTGGCCCGCTGGATCGAGGCCAAGCGGGCGGCCGGGGAGGACGTGCCCGTGCGTGACGTGGCCGCGTCCTTCCAGGAGGCCGTGGTGGACGTGCTCACCCGCAAGGCCGTCCGGGCCTGCAAGGACCAGGGCGTCGACCACCTCATGATCGGCGGTGGCGTGGCCGCCAACTCGCGGCTGCGGGTGCTCGCCCAGGAGCGCTGCGAGGCAGCCGGGATCCGGCTCAGGGTGCCGCGCCCGAAGCTGTGCACGGACAACGGCGCGATGGTCGCCGCGCTGGGCGCCGAGATGGTCGCCCGGAACCGGGCCGCCTCCGACTGGGACCTGTCGGCGGACTCGTCGCTGCCGGTGACGGACCCGCATGTGCCGGGGCGCGGGCATGCGCACACGCACGATCACGTGCACGAGGTCGCCAAGGAGAACCTGTACTCGTGACCGTCGCGCTGATGTGGGAGGCACGGGCCGTCACGGGCCGGGGCGAGGAACTGCTCGCCTGGGTGCGGGGGCAGGAGGTCGCTGAGGAGCCGGTGCGGCGGGAGATCCTGCGGGCGCCCCAGGACCGGGTGCTCGTCATCACCTGGTGGGATGCCGCGTACGACGCCGAGCTTCCCGAACTGCCTGAGCCCGACGGGGAGTTGGTGACTCGGGCGGTGCACAGGTGGCGCTTCGAGTCGGTGGGCTGACGGCGGCCGGAGCCCGGCCGCTCCGCCGCTCCGCCCCCCCCCCCCGGCCTCGGGCCGCTCCGCCCCCGACCACCCCACGCTCCGCCCCCGGCCTCGGGCCGCTCGGCTTCCGGCCTCCGGCCACCCCGCTCCCGGCCGGGCTTCCCGTCGACCTGGGTTTTCCGGAAGACTCCTGCAAAGTTTCGTACGGGTGTGTGGAACCGTGGGGGAGTCTTGGACACGTCGACGGAGGTGGGCGCAGTGGCCCGGGAGAGCATCAAGAACAAGGTGACGATCACGGAGATCGCCCGGGAGGCCGGGGTCTCGGTGCCCACCGTGTCGCGCGTCGTCAACGGCCGCTCCGACGTGTCACCGGAGACCCGGGCGCGGGTCGAGGACCTGCTGCGCCATCACGGCTACCGGCGCAAGCCGTCGGCGCCCGGTGACCGCGCTGCCCTCATCGACCTGGTCTTCAACGACCTCGACAGCCCCTGGGCCGTGGAGATCATCCGCGGGGTCGAGGAGGTCGCCCACGCGGCCGGAGTGGGCACCGTGGTCTCCGCGATCCACGGCGCCTCCGGGTCGGCCCGCCAGTGGATGACCAACCTGCGGGCCCGCGCCTCGGACGGCGTGATCCTGGTGACCTCGGTCCTCGAACCCCGGCTCCACGAGGAGCTGCGGCGGCTCGGGGTGCCGCTCGTGGTCGTCGACCCGGCCGGCTCCCCGTCGCTTGAGGTGCCGACCGTGGGCGCCACCAACTGGGCGGGCGGGATGTCCGCGACGGAGCATCTGCTCGGCCTCGGCCATCGCCGGATCGGCTTTATCGCCGGACCGCCGCGGCTGATGTGCTCGCGGGCGCGACTGGACGGGTACCGGGCGGCGCTGGAGGGCGCCGGCGTCGGTGTCGACGACGCCCTGATCGTGCCGGGGGACTTCTACCACGCGTCGGGTTTCGAGGGCTGCAACACGCTGCTCGACCTGGCCGAGCCGCCCACCGCGCTGTTCGCGGCGAGCGACCAGATGGCGCTGGGGGCGATCGAGGCGCTGCGGCGACGGGGGCTGCGGGTGCCGGAGGACATGAGCGTCGTCGGGTTCGACGACCTGCCCGAGGTGCGCTGGTCGGCGCCGCCGCTCACCACCGTGCGCCAGCCGCTCGCCGACATGGGCAAGCTGGCGACCCGCACGGTCCTGCGGCTGGCCCTGGGCGAGGACCCGGCGTCCCCCCGCGTCGAACTGGCCACCGAACTGGTGATCCGAGCGAGCACGACGACACGGACGATCTGACGCGACGCACGTCCGGCACCGGGCGGTCTGACGCGGGGTGTGTCTGGCACCGGGCGGTCTGACGCGGGGTGTGTCTGGCACCGGGCGGTGTGACGTGGGATGTGTCTGGCACCGGGCGGTGTGACGTGGGATGTGTCTGGCACCGGGCGGTCTGACGTGGGATGTGTCCGGTGCCGGGGGTGTGACGCGGGGGGTCACCGGAGGCGCCGTCGCGCGATGGATCCGGGCGCGATGGCTCCCCTGCTCGCCGCGCGCTCAGCGCGGTCCGCCACCCCAACTCCGATATTTGTCAGGAGCGTTGACATACCTGTCCCGCGCCCGTAACTTCCGTGCGCACTCGACCGATAATTTTCGGCACTCTTCCGGAAGGTGTGCGATGCGAGCGTTGGGCAACACCTCTCTTTCCCGCCGTGGGTTCCTGGCGGCCTCCGCCGCGACCGGACTGGGGGCGGCCGCCCTGAGCGCGTGCGGCTCGTCCGACGGCGGGAACAGCTCGGGCAGGACCACCATCGAGTGGTGGAACATCACCACCACACAGCCGGCGAAGAAGATCTGGGCCCAGCGCGCCAAGGACTTCGAGGCCGCGCACCCCGACGTGAAGATCAAGATCGTCACGCTGGAGAACGAGGCGTACAAGGCGAAGATGACGGCGCTGACCACCTCGGGCAAGCTGCCGGACATCTTCCACACCTGGGGCGGCGGGGTTCTCGGACAGCAGATCGACGCGGGCCTGGTCGAGGACCTGACCGGAAGGGTCTCCTCCTGGACCAAGGACTACCTCCCGGCCGCGCTGGCGGCCTACCGGTTCGACGAGAAGACGTACGCCGTCCCGTTCGACATCGGCATGGTCGGCTTCTGGTACAACAAGGCGCTCTTCAAGAAGGCCAAGATCGACACCCCGCCCACCACCTGGTCCGGCTATCTCGACGCGGTCAAGGCGCTGAAGAGCGCCGGCGTCACGCCCATCGCCCTGGCCGGCAAGGAGAAGTGGCCCGGCATGTACTTCTGGGCGTACCTGTCGATGCGGGTCGCGGGCCTCGACGCGATGCAGAAGGCCGCCACCGACGCCGACTTCACCGGCGACGGCTTCGTCAAGGCCGGTCAGCACCTCAAAGACCTCGTCGCCCTGGAACCCTTCCAGAAGGGCTTCCTCGGCGCCGCCTACTCCACGCCGAACGGCGAGGCGGCCACCATGGGCAACGGCAAGGCGGCCATGGAACTGATGGGCCAGTGGGCGCCCGTCGTCGAGAACGACTCAGGCAAGGGCATCGGCAAGGACCTCGGCTTCTTCTCCTTCCCCGCCGTCGAGGGCGGAAAGGGCGCGCTCACCGAGGTGTTCGGCGGAGGCGGCGGACACGCGGTGCGCAAGGGGGCTCCGGACGCGGCGGTGGAGTTCCTGAAGTTCTTCGCCGAGCGGGAGTTCGCCGCGAAGCTCGTCAAGGAGACCGGCCTGGTGCCCGTGTCCAAGGACGTGCGCTCCGCGCTGACCGACCCCAACCTCAGCGCCGTCTCGGACGCCCTCGCCTCGTCCACCGGCTTCCAGCTCTACCTCGACCAGGCGTACGCGCCCGCCGTCGGCCAGGAGATCAACGACAGTGTCGCCGCGCTCATCGCCGGCTCCAAGTCTCCCGAGCAGGTCACGCGTTCGGTGACCCAGGTCGCCAAGAGCGAGAAGAGCTAACGGCCCCCCGATGACACACTCGACGACCTCGACGTACCCACCGGTCATCGGCAAGTCCTCCGGGCCGGTGACCGGTTCCCCCGGTCCCTCGGCGGCGCCGCCCGTCCGGCGCCGGGTACGAGCCTGGCTGGGCGCCTTCGTCTTCACCGTCCCGGCGCTCGCGCTCTTCGGGCTGCTCGTCCTCGTCCCGATGGGCTACGCCTTCTACGTCAGCTTCTTCAACTGGGGTGGTTTCGGGACGCCTTCGGACTCCGTGGGGTTCGCCAACTACACCCGGCTGCTCGACGACCCGGTCTTCCTCGGCGACCTGTGGCGCGGCTTCCTGCTCATCGCCTTCTCGATCGTGCTGCAACTGCCGTTCGCGCTCGCCATGGCCGTCCTGCTCAACCAGCGGCTGCGCGGCCGGGCCGTCTACCGGATGCTGTTCTTCGCGCCGTACGTGCTCTCCGAGGTCATCACCGGCGTGCTGTTCGGCATGATCTTCGCGCCGGACGACGGTCTCGCCGACAGACTGCTCGGCTCGATCGGTCTCGACGGCGTGGGCGGGCTCTGGTTCGCGGGCCAGAACACCGTGCTGCCCACCCTCTTCCTGGTCATGACCTGGAAGTACTTCGGCTTCCACATGATGCTGTACCTGGCGGGCCTCCAGGGCATCCCGGCCGAACTGCACGAGGCGGCGCGGATCGACGGCGCCGGCACCTGGCAGCGCTTCCGGCACATCACCCTGCCGCTGCTCGCACCGACCCTGCGGATCAGCGTGTTCCTGTCCGTGATCGGGGCCATCCAGCTCTTCGACCTGGTGTGGGTGATCTCCGCGGGCGGACCCGACCATCACTCCGAAACCATGGTCATCAGCATGTTCCAGTACGGCTTCAAGCGCTACCAGATGGGCTACGCCAGCGCCATCAGCGTGGCGATGTTCCTGATCAGCCTCGTCTTCGCCCTCGCCTACCAGCGTTTCGTGCTGCGCCGCGACACCGAAGGAGCCATCACCAGCATGCGAGCCAACCGATGAGCGCGCCGAAGGACGTCGTACGCCGCCGACGGCTGCGCAGCGTCCCCGTGTACGCCGTCCTGTGGCTGGTCGCCGCCGTCATGGTGACGCCCCTGCTGTTCGCCCTCGTCTCCGGTTTCAAGACGACCGACCAGCTCTCCAGCAACACCTTCGGTCTGCCGCACCCGTGGGTGACCTCGAACTACACGTCCCTGCTCGGCTCGGGCCCGTTCTGGCGGGCGGTCGGCAGCAGCACGCTGATCGCGGTGGCGACCGCCGTCCTGACCGTGGGGGTGTCGGCGCTCGCCGCCTACGCGCTGGCCCGGTTCGCCTTCCGGGGACGGGAGGTGCTGTTCACCGTCTTCACCATGGGGCTGATGTTCCCGTTCGCGGTGGCGATCCTGCCGCTGTTCATCCTGCTCCGCACGGTGGGGCTGCTCGACAACCCCTGGGGCGTGATCCTGCCCCAGGCGGCGTTCGGGCTGCCGCTGACGATCGTCATCCTGCGCGGCTTCTTCCGGGAGATCCCGGGGGAGCTGGAGGAGGCGGCGGTCCTCGACGGCTGCTCCGCCTTCGGCTTCTTCTGGCGCATCCTGCTGCCGCTGGCCCGCCCCGCGCTCGGCACGGTCTCCGTGCTGGCCATCGTCGGGAGCTGGAACAACTTCCTGCTGCCCCTGCTCGTCTTCAGCGAACCCACCTGGTGGACGGTCCCCGTCGGCATCCAGCAGTTCCAGGGCCAGTACGCCTCCGACGTGGCCCGCATCTTCGCCTACCTGGTGCTCGCCATGGCACCCGCCCTGGCCTTCTACGCGGTCGCCGAACGACAGCTGATCGGCGGCATCACGCTCGGCGCGACGAAGGGCTGAGCCGCGGCACGGCCCCGTCCGCGGTCCTCGCGGTTCCCCGGACCCCCGGGACCCCCGGACCCCCGGGTTCTCCGGACCACCCGGACACCCACGCCGCACATGACGCCCGGGACGCCCCGGATTCCCTTACGGATGCGAGGAGTTACATGATCCACCCCTGGCAGGACCCCGCTCTGCCCGTAGGCGTCCGCGCCGCCGACCTGCTCGCCCGGATGACCCCGCGCGAGAGGACCGCCCAGCTCTACAGCGTCTGGCCCGGCTCGAACGAGACGCCGGGCGGCGACATGGCGCCCCTCCAGCACGCCCTGTCCGAGGACATCGACCTGGCCGGACTGCTGCCCGACGGGCTCGGCCAGCTCACCCGCCCCTTCGGCACGGCCCCGGTGGAGCCCGCCGAGGGCGCCGCCCGGCTCGCCTCCCTCCAGGAACGCATCCGCTCCGCCAACCGCTTCCGGCTGCCCGCCCTCGCCCACGAGGAGTGCCTGACCGGCTTCACGGCCTGGCGGGCCACCGTCTTCCCCACCCCGCTGGCCTGGGGCGCGACCTTCGATCCGGCCCTGGTGAAGGAGATGGCGTCGGCGATCGGCGCCTCGATGCGCTCGGTCGGCATCCACCAGGGACTGGCCCCCGTCCTCGACGTCGTTCGCGATCCCCGCTGGGGCCGCACGGAGGAGTCGATCGGCGAGGACCCCTACCTCGTGGCGACCGTCGGCACCGCCTACGTCCAGGGTCTCCAGTCCGCGGGCGTGGTCGCCACGCTCAAGCACTTCGCCGGGTACTCGGCCTCACGCGGCGCCCGCAACCACGCGCCCGCCTCCATCGGCCCGCGCGAACTCGCCGACGTGATCCTCCCTCCGTTCGAGATGGCCGTACGGGAGGGCGGTGCCCGCTCGGTGATGGCGGCCTACAACGACCTCGACGGGCTGCCCGCCCACGCCCACCACCAACTCCTCACCCAACTCCTCCGAGAGGAATGGGGGTTCGCCGGGACCGTGGTCGCCGACTACTTCGGGGTGTCCTTCCTGGAATCCGCGCACGGGCTCACCGACTCCCCGGCGGGTGCGGCCGCGCTGGCGCTCGCGGCGGGCGTCGACGTCGAACTCCCCGCGGTGCGCTGCTACGGGGCCGGGCCGCTCGACGAGGAGTCCGTGGACCGGGCCGCGCTGCGGGTGCTGACGCAGAAATGCGAACTGGGACTGCTGGACCCGGACTGGACCTCGCCCGCCGCCGACGGTCCGGTGGCTCTCGACCCGCCTCATATGCGCGCGCTGGCACGGCGGCTGGCCGAGGAGTCGGTCGTGCTGCTGGCCAACGGCGGCGGGCTGCCGTTCGGGCCCGAGGCGCGGCGGATCGCGGTGCTCGGACCGCTCGCCGACGAACCGGCGGGCCTGCTCGGCTGCTACACCTTCCCCCGCCATGTCCTGCTGGACCACCCCGATGTGCCGATGGGTGTCGCCGTGCCGACGCTGCTCGAAGCGCTGCGCGCGGAGCTGCCCGGCGTGGAGTTCACGGACGACGCCGTGGGAGCCGACGCGTGCGTGATCGCGGTCGGCGACCGCTCCGGACTGTTCGGGCGGGGCACCTCCGGCGAGGGCTGCGACGCGGCCGACCTCGAACTTCCCGAGGGACAGGGAGAGTTGGTGGACAAGGCGCTGGCCTCCGGAACGCCGGTCGTGCTCGTGCTGCTCTCCGGGCGCCCCTACGCGCTCGGCCGCTGGGCGGACCGGTGCGCGGCGGTGGTGCAGACGTTCTTCGCGGGCCAGGAGGGCGCGCCCGCGATCGCCGGGGTCCTCTCCGGGCGGGTCAACCCCTCGGGGCGGCTCTCGGTGAGCGTGCCGCGCGACCCGGCGGGCCAGCCGTGGACCTATCTCGCGCCGCCGCTCGGCCGGCTCGGTGAGGCGAGCACCCTCGACCCGACCCCGCTGTACGCCTTCGGGCACGGACTCTCCTACACCTCGTACGCCTGGCTGCCGCCGACGGCCGACGACCGGGTGGTCGCGACCGATGGTGAGACGACGCTGCGGCTGACCGTGCGCAACACGGGGGAGCGGGCCGGTACGGAGGTCGTGCAGCTCTACCTCCACGACCCGGTCGGCAAGGTGGCCCGCCCGGTGGTCCGGCTCGTGGGCTACGCGCGCGTCCCGCTGGAGGCGGGCGCGTCGGCCGAGGTCCACTTCACGGTCCCGGCCGATCTGGCCGCGTACACCGGCCCCGACGGGCGGCGGATCGTCGAACCCGGGGAGCTGGAACTGCGGCTGGGGGTGTCGAGCGCGGACGTCGACCTGCGCCACGCGGTGCCGCTGACGCTGACCGGACCCGAGCGCGTGGTGGGTCCCGGACGGCGGATGCGGTGCGAGGTCCGGGTGAAGTGAGGAGCGAATCTTTCGGGCCACACGGTGCTGCCGTGACGAGGTGATTGGCGCCAAAGAGGGGTTAGGCGTGCCGACGGGCGAAGCTACGATCCCGCCCATGACTCAGTCGAACCCGTCGAATCCGTCATCGGCCACCAGGGACAACGGGTCGAATCGGCCGGGCGCGCGGTCGGCGGGGACCGCGACGCTCGCCGAGATCGCCCGCGAGGCCGGAGTGTCGGCTCCGACTGTTTCGAAGGTGCTCAACGGCCGTGCCGATGTCGCCCCGGCGACCCGCACCCGTGTCGAGGAGCTGCTGCGCGACTACGGATACCGGCGGCGCCGGGCCGAGGCGACCCGGTCGCCCCTCATCGACCTGGTCTTCCACGAGCTGGAGAGCGCCTGGGCGATGGAGGTCATCCGGGGCGTCGAGAACGTCGCCCGGGACGAGGGGCTGAGCGTGGTCCTGTCCGAGAGCGCGGGCCGGCTCACCCCCGGCCGCACCTGGGCCGACCAGGTCGCGGCGCGCCGCCCGTACGGGGTGATCCTCGTGCTGTCCGGGCTCGACGAGTCCGGGCGGGCGCTGCTGACCAGCAGATCCGTCCCGTTCGTCGTGATGGATCCGGCCGGTGACCCGGGCGACGACGTGCCGTCCATCGGTGCCACCAACTGGCACGGTGGCCTCGCGGCGACCCGCCATCTGATCGAGCTCGGCCACACCCGGATCGGCGCGATCAGCGGGCCCTCGCGGATGATGTGCAGCCGCGCCCGGGTCGACGGCTATCGCGCCGCGCTGGAGACCGCGGGGCTGCCCGTCGACCCCGCCCTGATCCGCCCCGGCAACTTCCATCACGAGAGCGGCTACCGGGCCGGTCTCGAACTCCTGCGCGGGCCTGACCGGCCCACGGCCGTCTTCGCCGGAAACGACCTCCAGGCGCTCGGCCTCTACGAGGCGGCGCGCGAGCTGGGGCTGCGCGTTCCCGAGGACCTGAGCGTCGTCGGCTTCGACGATCTGCCGGTGGCGCGCTGGGTGGGGCCGCCGCTGACGACCGTACGGCAGCCGCTGACGGAGATGGCCGAGGCGGCGGCGAAGCTGGTGCTCGAACTCGGCCGCCAGGAAAGGCCGTCGGCCGGAACGAGGATGGAACTGGCGACGAGCCTGGTGGTGCGCAGCAGCACGGGGGCACCTCCGGCGTGAGCGGTGAGCGGTGAGCGGTGAGCCGTGAGCTGTGAGCCGTGGGGTCAAGGTGCCTGTTCTGGCTGGAAGTTGGCGCAGGGACCGTGTTGACGGGTGGGGCATTCCGCTCCACACTCCTCCGAAGTCAATCGGTTGGACGACCGAAACTTTCGGAGGCACCCGCCATGAGAACCTCCCGAACCCCCGGAACCACCTCCTTACGCCGCCGCGCCGCCGCCCTGTTCACCGGCGCCGTGACCGCGGGCGCGCTGCTCGCGGCCGGCACGACGGCGCACGCCGTCGACACCCCGCTGCGCGACCTCGCCGCCGCCAAGGGCAAGGTCATCGGCACGGCCGTCACCGGCTCCAAGCTGACCGGGACGTACGGCGACATCGCCGGAGCCCAGTTCAACTCGCTGACGCCGGGCAACGCCATGAAATGGGGCACCGTCGAGCCCACCCGGGGCAGCTTCGACTGGGCCGAGGCCGACCGGATCGTCGCCTTCGCGCAGGCCCACAGCCAGCAGGTGCGCGGTCACACCCTGGTCTGGCACAGCCAGAACCCGAGCTGGCTGACGAACGGCACCTGGACGACCGCCGAGCTGAGCGGCCTGCTCCAGAACCACATCACCACCGAAGTCACCCGCTACAAGGGCAAACTGGCCGCCTGGGACGTGGTCAACGAGCCCTTCAACGAGGACGGCACCTACCGCTCGACCCTCTGGTACAACGGCCTCGGCGCGGACTACATCGCCCAGGCGCTGACCTGGGCGCACACCGCCGACCCGAGTGCCAAGCTCTACATCAACGACTACAACGTCGAGGGCGTCAACGCCAAAAGCACCGCCCTCTACAACCTGGTCAAGTCCCTCAAGGAGCGGGGCGTCCCGATCGACGGTGTCGGCCTCCAGGCCCATCTGGTCCTCGGTCAGGTACCCGGCACACTCCAGCAGAACATCCAGCGCTTCGCCGACCTCGGCGTCGATGTCGCGATCACGGAGCTGGACATCCGGATGCAACTCCCGTCCGACAGCGCGAAACTGGCGCAGCAGGCCGCCGACTACAAGGCGGTGTTCGACGCCTGCGTCGCCGTGACCCGGTGCCACGGCGTGACCGTCTGGGGCTTCACCGACTCCGACTCCTGGATCCCGGACGTCTTCTCGGGATACGGCGCGGCGACACCGTACGACGAGAACTACGCGCCGAAACCGGCGCACTCCGCGATCGCGACCTCGCTCGGCGGTACCTCGACACCGCCGCCGACCGGCGCGTGCACGGCGACCTACAGCGTGCAGAGCCAGTGGAACACCGGCTTCACGGGGCAGGTCCGCATCGCGTGCTCCGGGGCCGCGCTGGCGTCCTGGAAGGTGAGCTGGACGTACGGCGAGGGCCAGCGGATCACCCAGGCCTGGAACGCGGCCTGCACCCAGACCGGCCCGGCGGTGAGCTGCGCCAACGCCTCTTACAACGGGACCGTCCCGGACGGCGGCTCCGTGACCTTCGGGTTCAACGCCTCCTGGAGCGGGAGCAATCCGGTGCCCACGGTGACCTTGGGCTGAAGCCGGCCTGAGAAGCGTGAGAGTTTTCGAAGAAAGGTCACCCCAAAGCTCCGCTCGTAATAATTCGGACTTACGTTCCTCCTCGTGACGGGACACGAAGAGATCCACGAAGAGAACGGGGTCGGGGTCCGGCTGGTGGGCCGGCGGTCGCGGGTACTGAAGGCCGCCGGCCTCACCCTGGCGGGACTGCTGGTGCTGGGCGTCGGCACGGCGGGCTGGGCCTACTGGCATCTGAACCAGAACATCAAGAGCGTCGACATCAACAGCGCGCTCGGCGACGACCGCCCGGCGAAGGCGCCGGCGACGCCCTCGTCCCCGGCGTCCGCCTCGGCCTCCCCGCTGCCCAGCGGCGCCCTGAACATCCTGGTCCTCGGCTCCGACTCGCGCAGCGGCAAGGCGAACGCGAAGCTCGGCGGCGGTGACAGCTCCGGCGCCCGTTCCGACACGGCGATGGTCGTGCACATCGACGAGGGGCGCACCCGCGCGACCGTGGTGAGCATCCCCCGGGACACCCTGGTGACCCGGCCGGCCTGCCCCACCTCGTCCGGGGGGACGACGGCGGTGGCGTACAACGCGATGTTCAACAGCGCCTATTCGATCGGCGGCCCGGTCTGCGCGGTGAAGACGGTCGAGTCCCTGACCGATGTCCGCATGGACCACTACATCGAGATCGACTTCTCCGGCTTCGCGGCCCTCGTGGACGCGCTCGGCGGTGTCACGGTCACCACGGACGAGGGCATCGACGACGACAAGAGCCATCTGCACCTCACCGCGGGCGAACACCACCTCGACGGCACGAAGGCGCTGGCGCTCGCCCGCACCCGGCACGGCATAGGCGACGGCAGCGACCTGGGTCGCATCGGTCTCCAACAGAAGCTCGTCAAAGCCCTGTTGGCGCAGATCTCGTCGGCCGGTCTGCTCACCGACCCGGCCAAGCTCTACAGCGTCGCGAACGCGGTGACCGGCAGCCTGACCACGGACACCGGGCTGGACTCGCTCGGCGAGCTGATGAAGCTCGGCCAGAGCCTGAAGTCCCTCTCGTCCGACGAGGTCACGACGGTGATGATGCCGGTGGTGGCAGCTCCCTCGGACCACAACCGAGTGGTCGCGAACGAGCCGGAGGCGAGCGATCTGTGGGCCTCGCTCAAGTAGTGATCTCCGGGCCCCACTCGAGTGACCCCACGACTCACGTGACACCCCCGGAGCCGGTCCGCGGGACTTGAGCTTCGGGGATCGGGATTCGAGCCTCTTTTGTATGGAATGGGCGGGAGGTCCAACCCGCCCTCCCTCCCTTGCCGACGGCCGAAGTACCGTCCGGGCCAGGGGATATGACTCTTCGTGATCGAGTCGCGGCGGAGCGTGGCAGGCGTGTAGCGTGCGCCGCGAAAGCATCGACCCCCGTCGGTGTTGGCGCACCGGGCGGGGGTCTGACCACGTTGATCGAAAGCGAGTCGATCCATGGCTGTCACTCAGCCTAGTGCTGCCCCGCGCCCGTCCGCCCATCCCCTCGCCAATCCGGGGTACGGAAAACGGTCGGCGCCCGACCAAACCCCACGGACGGGTCGCGACTTCGTACATCTGCCCACCCGCGAGGCATCGATCGCGACGTACATCGACCGGCTCGCCGACGAGTCGGACCTCTCGATCAAGACCCTAGCCAAGCACCTCCCGTACGGCCAGTGCGCCCTCTCCACGGCCCTCAAGCACCTTTCCGCGGCAGGGCATTTGCGCAGGGTGCGCCGCCCCGTCACCGTCGACGGCTGCCCCCGCTGGGTCTGGCACACCTTCTTCTCGCGCACCGCTCACGACGACACCTGGTGGAACGCCCTTCTCGCCGGGGAGACGCCGGTGACCGAGCGGCCCGTGGCAGCGGCGGCGCGATCGACCGCCTACAGCCTGCTGGCCCGGCTCGGCCGGATCGACGCTGTCGGCGGGGGAGTGCGCGGCACTGGAGGGGGAGGCCGCCGAGTGGTTCGCGCGGGGCGCGGGTGAGCCGCAGCTCGTCCAGGCGCTGACGGCGGGGCTCCCGGAGCGTGTGGCGCACGCGTACGCCTTCGTACGCGCCCGGCTGCTCGCCAAGCTGCCCCCGCGACCCGAACCGCAGCCACCGGCACCCCGCTACGAAGTGGTGTGCACGGCGTGCGGGGAGCCGGGCGGGGACGGTGGCCAACTGCGGGGCGGCTTGTGCGGGGTGTGCCGGGGCGGGCGGCCGGCCCTCGCGGCGCATGAGGTGCGCGCCCATGTCGGACGGCTCCGTGCTGCTCTCCGTACCGGGACCCGCACGGAGAAAACCGAGAAGGGAGCAGGCACATGACGACCTTGCAGCACGGTCCGCCCGTGACCGGGGCAGGATGGAGGGGAGGAGGCGACGCCATGACCCGCAGCACAGCCGACCGGCCCCAGATGCTCGTCGAGGAGTTCGAAGAACTCGCCCGCAACGCGCCCGAGCTTGTGCGGCTGGAGTTCATCAACGGAAAGGTCGTGGTCAAGCCCGTGCCGGACGGTAACCACAATGAGGTCATCGCCTGGCTTCAGCAGGTCTGTATGCAGCACCGACCCGATCTCTGGCTGTACGGAGAACAGGGCCTGAAGGTCGAGGAGTACCGCAACGGACGGGCGAAGGCGGACGGCGTCCTGGCACCCCGTCGGCACTTCGTCGGGACGCCTGAGTGGGCGGATCCGGACGGTGTCCTGATGGCGGTCGAGGTCACTTCGCACGACGGGGACGCTGTTCGGCGGGACCACATCGACAAGCCGGACGGTTACGCCGCCGCGGGCATCCCCGTCTATGTCCTGATCGACAGGCAGGCGGGCAGTGTCATTGTCCACGCGGAGCCCGAAGGCGGTCAGTACCGCTGCATCACGACCCGTCCTCACGGTACAGCCGTCGAACTGCCGGATCCCGTCGGTTTCACCCTGGAGACCGCTGAGCTCAAGGACTTCGCCGACTGACCCGAATCCCCGATTCCCCCGGTTGAGCCGTCCGGGCCCGCCCGGGGAACGAAATCGAAGAAATCCGGGGACGGTGTCGAAGTAGGTGTCTCCCGTTCGACGCACGGGTGAGAGGCAGGGAGAAACCCCGCCTCCGAGGCACCACAGACACGAGGAGTCACCATGCCCCGCTATCTTTCGCTGGTCCAGATCGACGAGAGCACCGCGCCCGCCGAGGGTCCCAGCCCCGAGCTGATGCAGCGGATGGGCGAGCTCATCGAGGAGATCACCAAGGCGGGCGTCATGCTCGAGACCGACGGCCTGGCGCCCACCGCGCAGGGCAAGCGCGTCCACTGGTCGGGTGGGCAGCTGTCCGTCACCGACGGACCCTTCACCGAGTCCAAGGAGGTCGTCGGCGGTTACGCGATCATGCAGTGCAAGGACATGGCCGAGGCCGTGGAGTGGACCAAGCGGTTCCTGAAGGTGCACGAGGAGTTCTGGACGGTCACCTGCGAGGTGCGGGAGATCGCCGGGGGCTGAGCGGTCTTCTCGGCCCGAGCGGTCTGCTTGGTCCGAGGCCGCCGCGGGTGTCTGATGGTGTGCTGTGGAACAGCAGCCCACCCCAGCGCCCGCCGGCGGCGTCGACACGGCCGTCGAGACCATCTTCCGCATCGAGTCCCCCCGCATCATCGCGGGCGTCGCACGGATCGTCCTCGACGTCGGCATCGCCGAGGAACTCGCCCAGGACGCCCTGGTCGCGGCGCTGGAGCAGTGGCCGCGGGACGGAGTGCCGGACAACCCGGGCGCCTGGTTGACGGCCACGGCCAAGCACCGGGCGATCGACCTCGTACGCCGCCGGGAGCGCTACGCCCGCAAGCTGGAGGAGGTCGGACGGGACCTCTCGCTGTCGGCGCCGCACCACATCGACGAACCCGCCGATCCGGACGACATCGACGACGACCTGCTCCGGCTGGTCTTCACCGCCTGTCACCCCGTCCTGTCCGCCGAGGCCCGTATCGCGCTCACCCTGCGGCTCCTCGGCGGTCTGACGACGTCCGAGATCGCCCGCGCCTTCCTCGTCCCGGAGGCCACGGTCGCCCAGCGCATCGTGCGGGCCAAGCGGACACTGGCGACCAAGGGGGTCGCCTTCGAGGTCCCGTACGGCCCCGAACGCGAAGCCCGTCTCGGTTCCGTACTGGAGGTCATCTACCTCGTCTTCAACGAGGGGTACGCGGCCACGGCGGGCGACGACCTGCTCCGTCCGGCGCTGTGCGAGGACGCGCTCCGGCTGGCCAGGGTGCTCGCCGAGCTGATGCCCAAGGAGCCCGAGGTGCACGCGCTCGCCGCCCTGCTGGAGCTCCAGGAGTCCCGGGCGGCCGCGCGCACCGGGCCCGACGGCGAACCCGTCCTCCTCAAGGACCAGAACCGCCGCCGCTGGAACCGCATGCTGATCCGCCGCGGCTTCACCGCGCTGGGCCGCTCCAGCGCCGTCGCCACCGGCAGCCCGGGGCCGTACGCGCTCCAGGCCGCCATCGCCGCCAGCCACGCGCAGGCCTACACGTACGAGGAGACGGACTGGCGGCAGATCGCCACCCTGTACGGCCTGTTGGCGGCCCGCACACCCTCTCCGGTCGTCGAACTGAACCGTGCCGTGGCCGTCTCGATGGCCGACGGGCCGGGCCCCGCCCTGGAGATCGTCGACGCCCTCGTCGGCGAACCCGCCCTGCGCGACTACCACTTGCTGCCCAGCGTCCGGGGGGACCTGCTGACCCGACTCGGCAGGACGGCGGAAGCGCGGGCGGAGTTCGAGCGGGCGGCCTCGCTGGCGCGGAACGAGCGCGAACGCGCGCTGCTGACCGCCCGGGCCCGGGAGTGCGGCTGACTCGCCGCACGGCGGCCCGTGCGGAGCCGTCTCGTAACTCTGTTCCCCCTGGTCACTTCAGGAACTACAGTGATCCGGCTGCCATGACGCGGCTGTGAGCCTCTGGGAGAGGGGCACCGGCCCGGCGAGTGCGCGGCGATTCCGACGTTTCTGATCCATGGGGGGTCACTTTGAGCATGTTCAGGCGCCGCGGTGGCACGGCGCTCGCGACCGCGGCGGCATTCGCCGCGGCCACCTTGGCGACGGCTCCGGGTGCCGTCGCCGACGATGCAGGGCCCTGGCCGGGCACCGAGGGCAAGATCCTCGTGGACGGCCCGCTCCTGATCGATCCCGCCACGGGCAAGGCCACCGAGGTTCCCCAGCAGTCCGGGTGGTACGCCGCCTGGGCGCCGGACGGCAGCCGGCTCGTCACCGCCGCGAGCCAGATCTCGAGCATCAGGCCGAGCGGCTCCTCGAAGATCACTCTGCCCTGGGCGGAAGGGGTGCGATCCAGCGCCGCGTACGAGGACCTGACCTTCTGGTGGGGCGGGCGCTACGTCGTCTTCTCGACCGGCGGCCAGCTCGCCTACGGCCCCTCCGACGGCTCGTGGGCGCCCCGCCCGCTGCTGACGGCCGCCCAGGAGCCGTCCACCGTCTGCGACAGCGACCCGACCGTGAGCCCGACCGGTCTGATGGCGTTCGAGCGGCGCAAGAACTACGGCTGCTACGACAACGACGGCGTCTGGGTCTACGACTCGACGGCGAACACGGTCAAGCGGGTGCTGACCGACGCCGAGCAGCCCGCCTACTCACCGGACGGCACCAAGCTGGCGTTCGTCCGGAACGTCGACGGCGGATTGTCGCAGCTCTTCACGGCGAACGCGGACGGCACGGGCGTCCGGCAGATCACCAGCGACTCCCGCGGTTACGCGAACCCGTCCTGGTCGCCCACCGGCAAGCGGATCATCTTCGACGCCCACACCTCGGGCGACAGCGCCGACGTGCACACCACCGAGTATGTGGACCTGGCCACCGGCGCGCTCACCAAGGTGCCGGCCGACCCGGGCGGCAACTCCGGCTCCAACCCCAGCTGGCAGCCGCTGCGCAAGAACAGCACAGGACGGGTCTGGGGCGCCGACACCTACGCCACCAACACGGCCTCCTCGCGCTGGACCTGGAACACGGTCGGCGAGAGCGTTCCGGGTCTGATGGACGCCAAGGCCGCGGTGCTGATCAACCAGGACTCCGAGGCGTACTCGCTCACCGCGCCCGCGCTGGCCGGCAAGAAGCACGGTCCGGTGCTGATGACCCCGAAGAGCGGGCTGTCCTCCGCGACGAAGGCCGAGCTGAAGCGGGTGCTGAAGCCGGGCGCGAACGTCTATCTCATCGGCGGCACGTCCGTCCTCAGCGGCTCGGTCTCCTCGCAGGTGTCCGCGCTCGGCTTCACGCCGAAGCGGCTGGCGGGAACGTCCCGGTACTCGACCTCGGTCGCGGTGGCGAAGTCCGTGACCAGCGCGCCGAAGTACGTGTTCCTGGCCACCGGCACCGACTACCACTCGGCGCTCGCGGCGGCCGCAGCGGCCGGGGCGGACGGCACGAGCAGCGCGGGCGGTGTCGTCCTCAACGACGGCAACAAGCTGACCGATTCGGTGAAGGCGTACCTCAACAGCCTGAACCCGAAGAACACCATGATCATCACGGTGGGTGCCTCGGCGAAGTACGCGCTGACGCACACCTACTTCTCCAAGTGGCCGTCGACGTACACGTACTACCCGATCACGGCGAGCGGCAACGAGGGCACCTCCGCGGCGGTCGCCAAGTTCTGGTGGAGTGCGCCGAGCCAGGCCGCCCTCGCCTCCACGGACAGCTGGCGTGGCGGCGTGTCGGCGGGTGCGGCGATGAACGTCTTCGGACCCGTCCTGTGGACCTCGCCCGGCACCCTGTCGAGCGAGGCCAAGAGCTATCTGCTGCGGGAGTCCGCGAGCACGCAGTTCGTGGTCGGCTTCGGCGGCAGCGGGTCGATCGCGGCGGGCGCGCTGGACACCGCGGGCGCCTCGATCAGCGCGAGCGGCAGCCAGTTCGTGTACCACCCGTACTACAAGGGCGTGGTGCCCACGAGTGCGCAGCGGAGCACCTTCACGCTCCGCACGAACGGCGGCCAGGCCGCGACGGTCGTGAGGTCGGGCCCGGTCGGCGCCGATCCGAACCTGGCACCCCTCAAGACGGTCCACCACCAGTAGACGGTGTCGCGGGTGCCCCCACCAGCATGGTCGGGGCGCCCGCCACCCGTGTCAGGAACACCGTCGCGGAGCGGGGGCCCTGCGGCTTCACCTTGCGCCGCAGCTCCTCCGGCTCGACGGCCGATCCGCGCTTCTTCACGGTCAGGATGCCGACCTCCCGTTCCCGGAGCAGCGCCTTCAACTTCTTCACGTTGAAGGGGAGTCGGTCGGTGATCTCGTACGCGGAGGCGTACGGGGTCGGGCGCAGCTCGTCGGCCGTGACGTAGGCGATCGTCTCGTCGACCAGCCCGCCGTCCAGTTCCTCGGCGACCTCGGCGACGAGGTGCGCGCGGATGACCGCGCCGTCCGGCTCGTACAGATAGCGTCCGACCGCCCGCACCGCCGGATCGGGCAGCCCGCGCCCGCGCAGCTCGCGCGGGCCCGGCAGCAGGGTGGCGCGCACCAGGCCCGGCTCCGTGCCGAACCACAGAACCGCCTCCTTCACGTCCCCGCCGTCCGAGATCCACTCGGCCTCCGCCCCGGCGGGGACCGCCTCGTGCGGGATGCCGGGGGCGATCTTCAGCGCGGCGACGGGAGCCTTCAGGGCCGCCCCGATCGCCCAGGACAGCGGTGGCGAGTACGCCTCCGGGTCGAAGATCCGGCCCCGGCCGCCCCGGCGCCCCGGGTCCACGAAGACCGCGTCGTACGAAGAGGTGTCCACCTCGGTGACGTCCGTCTCACGCACCTCGATCAGGTCCGTGAGCCCGAGCGCGTCGGCGTTCGCGCGGGCCGCGGCGGCCGTCAGCGGATCACGGTCGACGGCGAGGACGCGGATTCCGGCGCGGGCCAGCGCGATCGCGTCGCCGCCGATGCCGCAGCAGAGATCGGCGACGGACCGGACTCCCAGGGCGCGCAGCCGCTCGGCGCGGTGGACCGCCACGCTTGTCCGGGTGGACTGCTCGACCCCGTTCGGGGTGAAGAACATCCGTCCGGCGTCCTCGGCCCCGAACTTCGCCGCCGCCCGCTGTCGCAGCCGGGCCTGTCCGAGGGCCGCCGAGACCAGTTCGGCGGGGTGGTCGCGGCGCAGCCGGGTGGCGACGGCCAGTTCCTGTGCCGGTTCGGTGGCGCGGACCTCGTCGAGCAGGGCGCGGCCCTCGGCGGTGAGGAGGGAGGCGAAGGAGACGTCGTTCACCCGGCCATTGTGGGCCAGTCGGTGGACGGTGTGCTTCGGGCGGCGGTGTCGGGGCCTTGGCGAGGGCGGTGACCTGGGAGGATCCGGCCCCATGCGACCCGTACGACAAAATGATAAAAACGGCACAAACGGGGCCGGTGCGCGCTGGGGAGTCGGCGTGCTCGCCCTCGCCCTCCTCGTCTCCGGTTGTGCCGAGACCGGCTCCGGCTCCGCCCCCGGTTCCGGTTCCGGCGCCGACGCCGACGCCGCCAAGCCGGCCCACGGTCGGCAGGTCCGGCTCCAGGCGCCCCCGGCCCGCGCCCTCGACGCGTACGCCTCCCGGCTCCGGCTGGCACAGGCCCGGCGTGTCGCCGCCGCCAAGCGCTGGGGACTCGCCGAGGTGCCGCTGACACCCCCGGCGCCGCCCGCCAGGAAGCCGGTCATCGAGGCCCGCAAGGGGTTCGAGGTCGACGACCAGGAGGAGCTGGGGCTGCCGCCGGTCTTCACGACCGTCCCCACCAAGGACAAGGTCGTCTTCCTCACCATCGACGACGGCGAGGAGAAGGACCCCGCCTTCCTGCGGATGATGAGCGACCTGAAGATCCCGTACACCGCCTTCCTCAGCGACTACCTGGTCAAGGACGGCTACGGGTACTTCCGCAAGATGCGCGACCGCGGCATCACCCTCAACAACCACACGCTGCACCACCCCTATCTGCCCGCCCTGTCCTACGCGCGGCAGAAGCGCGAGATCTGCGGCATGCAGGACGTGATGAAGAAGCAGTTCGGCAAGCGCCCGGTCCTCTTCCGCCCGCCGTACGGCAACTACAACCAGGACACCCTGCGCGCCGCCAAGTCCTGCGGCGTCGCGTACGCGCCCATCTGGAACGAGGAAGTCTTCGTCGACCACTGGGAGTACCGCGAGGACGACCAGGACCTGCACCCCGGCGACATCGTCCTCACCCACTTCCGGGGCCGCAAGGACTGGAACGGCACGATGCCCGACATGGTCCGCCGCTTCCTGAAGACGGTCACCCGCAAGGGGTACGCGGTCGCGCGCCTCGAGGACTACCTGTGAGGGTGCGGGCGGCGCTCGCCGGCCTGCTCGCGGCGGTGCTGCTCGGTGGCTGCGCGCAGTCCGTCGACCCCATCGAGCGGCTGGGCAAGAAGGCGGCCCAGCGGGTGCGTCCGCAGGAGGCGGCGTACCGCCGCTGGGGTCTGGCCACCCCGCTCGCCGCGGCCCCGAAGGCGCCCGCCCGGACCACCGCACGCACCGCGGGCCCGGGACTGCCGCCCGTCGTGGACCATGTGCGCACCCACGACAAGGTGGTCTTCCTGACGTACGACGACGGGGTGGAGCGCGATCCCCGGTTCGTCGACATGGTCCGCGAACTGCGGCTGCCGGTCAGCGTGTTCCTCACGGACGGTGTCGTCGGGCCGGGGTACGGGCACTTCGCCCGGCTGCGCGCGGTCGGCGCGAGCGTCCAGAACCACACCCTCGACCACGCCTCCCTGCGCGGCCTGCCCTACGCCGGCCAGCGCGCCGAGATCTGCGGACAGCAGGACAAACTCCGGCAGCGCTTCGGCATCCGGCCCCGGCTGCTGCGGCCCCCCTACGGCAGGTACGACAGCACCACCCTGCGCGCCGCCGCCGACTGCGGGGTCACCGCGATCGTCCTCGGCCGCGCCGCCGACGCGCACCGGCTCCGGCCGGGCGACATCCTCTGCGGCTTCGGCGAACCCGATCTCACGGACGCCACGGTCCGGCTGCTCCGGCGCATCCAGGCGGAGGGCTTCACTCCGGCCCGGCTGGAGAACTACCTCTAGGGGCCGCCCGGTCGCCCCGCTCCGGCACCTTCCGGCCCGCGCCACGCCGACGCCTTTGGCACTCCGCTTGACCGAGTGCTAATCGCAGTCATAGTCTCAGGTCTGGCACTCCCCCCTGGAGAGTGCCAATAGCGACGGGCAGGTCCGGCACCCGCGACGACGGATCGACCTGGTCGCCACCTCAGACAGTTAACCCCGTGAGATCTCCGAAGGGGGAGGTCGGATCGTGACGACCGCCAGCTCCAAGGTTGCCATCAAGCCGCTCGAGGACCGCATTGTGGTCCAGCCGCTCGACGCCGAGCAGACCACGGCCTCTGGCCTGGTCATTCCGGACACTGCGAAGGAGAAGCCCCAGGAGGGCGTCGTCCTGGCCGTGGGTCCGGGCCGTGTCGAGGACGGCAAGCGTGTCGAGCTCGACGTCGCCGTCGGCGACATCGTTCTCTACAGCAAGTACGGCGGCACCGAGGTGAAGTACAACGGCGAGGAATACCTCGTCCTCTCGGCTCGCGACGTGCTCGCGATCATCGAGAAGTAATTCACCCGGTAAGGGCGTCCGGGGGCTTCCCCCGGACAACCCCGCACCAAGCATTGCAGTGAACTGCGCCCCTGGCCCCCGCTACCTTTGATGAACCGGGCGCTGGGGGCGCCGTTCGTTTCTCCCAAGTTTTCCGAGAGGGCTGAACCGCTCCCATGGCGAAGATCCTGAAGTTCGACGAGGACGCCCGTCGCGCCCTTGAGCGCGGCGTCAACAAGCTTGCCGACACGGTGAAGGTGACGATCGGCCCCAAGGGCCGCAACGTCGTCATCGACAAGAAGTTCGGCGCCCCCACCATCACCAACGACGGCGTGACCATCGCCCGTGAGGTCGAGGTCGAGGACCCGTTCGAGAACCTCGGTGCCCAGCTGGTGAAGGAGGTGGCGACCAAGACCAACGACATCGCGGGTGACGGTACGACCACCGCCACCGTGCTCGCCCAGGCGCTCGTGCGCGAGGGCCTGAAGAACGTCGCCGCGGGTGCCTCCCCGGCGCTGCTGAAGAAGGGCATCGACGCGGCCGTCAAGGCGGTCTCCGACGAGCTCCTCGCCACCGCGCGCCCGATCGACGAGAAGTCCGACATCGCGGCCGTCGCCGGTCTGTCCGCCCAGGACCCGCAGGTCGGCGAGCTCATCGCCGAGGCGATGGACAAGGTCGGCAAGGACGGTGTCATCACCGTCGAGGAGTCCAACACCTTCGGTCTGGAGCTGGACTTCACCGAGGGCATGGCCTTCGACAAGGGCTACCTGTCCCCGTACATGGTGTCCGACCAGGAGCGTATGGAGGCCGTCCTCGACGACCCGTACATCCTCATCCACCAGGGCAAGATCAGCTCCATCCAGGACCTGCTGCCGCTGCTGGAGAAGGTCATCCAGTCGAACGCCTCCAAGCCGCTGCTGATCATCGCCGAGGACGTCGAGGGCGAGGCCCTGTCGACCCTGGTCGTGAACAAGATCCGCGGCACGTTCAACGCCGTCGCCGTGAAGGCCCCCGGCTTCGGTGACCGCCGCAAGGCCATGCTCGGCGACATCGCCACCCTCACCGGTGGTCAGGTCATCGCCGAGGAGGTCGGCCTCAAGCTCGACCAGGTCGGCCTGGACGTGCTCGGCAGCGCCCGCCGCGTGACCGTCACCAAGGACGACACCACGATCGTCGACGGTGGCGGCAGCTCCGACGAGGTCGTCGGCCGCGTCAACCAGATCAAGGCCGAGATCGAGAACACCGACTCCGACTGGGACCGCGAGAAGCTCCAGGAGCGCCTCGCGAAGCTGGCCGGCGGCGTGTGCGTGATCAAGGTCGGCGCCGCCACCGAGGTGGAGCTCAAGGAGAAGAAGCACCGTCTGGAGGACGCCATCTCCGCGACCCGCGCCGCGGTCGAGGAGGGCATCGTCTCCGGTGGTGGCTCCGCGCTGGTCCACGCCGTCAAGGTCCTCGAGGGCAACCTCGGCAAGACCGGCGACGAGGCCACGGGTGTCGCGGTCGTCCGCAAGGCCGCCGTCGAGCCGCTGCGCTGGATCGCCGAGAACTCCGGCCTGGAGGGTTACGTCATCACCTCCAAGGTCGCCGAGCTCGACAAGGGCCAGGGCTTCAACGCCGCCACCGGCGAGTACGGCGACCTGGTCAAGGCCGGCGTCATCGACCCGGTCAAGGTCACCCGCTCCGCCCTGGAGAACGCCGCCTCCATCGCCTCCCTGCTCCTCACGACCGAGACCCTGGTCGTCGAGAAGCCGGCCGAGGACGAGAGCGACGCCGGTCACGGCGGCCACGGTCACTCCCACTGACGTACGACGTCATGAAGACGGACACGCCCACCGAGGCGTGACGTCGTGAAGAGGTCCCCGTTCCATCAGGAACGGGGACCTCCCGCGTTTCCGTGAGGCTGTTTCCCCGGGACCGTCCCTCCGGCACACCGAGCGGTCAGCCCTCCAGGGCGTCCAGCGCGCCGATGCGGTCAGCCCGCCAGCGCGTCCAGCGCGTCCAGCCCGGCCATCAGACCCAGCCGGTCGTACTGCCACCAGCCCTCGACGATCTTTCCGTCCTCCCCGCACCGGAAGATGGTCGTGCCGGTCATGGAGGCCTGCTTCCCGGACGCCGGGATCCCCATGAAGTCGCCCGTGTGCGTGCCGTTCCAGGTCCACCGCGTGCAGACGCGGTCCCCCTCCGTGATCTGGTCCTCGATCGTGAACGCGAAGTCGAAGCCGCCGCGCCACATCTCGATCTCGCGCCGCACCGCGTCGAGCCCGATGGTGTCCTGTTCGTTGGCGGGATCGTGGTCGTGATAGCTCTCAGCCATCAGACCGTTGAGCGGCTCCAGCTCACCCGGGCCCGCCAGCATGTCGAAGTACGTGCGGACGTTCGTCGCGTAGAGCTGCTCGTCGCGCACCACGTCCAGGTCCGTGAACGTCGGCATCCCGTCGCAGAGCGCCACCATCTCCTGGAAGATCGTGTCGGTCTCCGGAAGCTTCGAGTTCCGCATCGCGTCTTCGTACGACGGGAACTCCACGATCTCCACGAAGTGGCTCGCGTCGGCACGGTCCTTGCCGATGACGCTGTGCGTCGCGGTCCGTTTCCCCTTGGTCCTCTCGACCCAGGTGTCCATCAGCCGGTTCATCTCGTCGAACCGACTGGTTCTACAGTCAATCAACTGCACGAATGTCATGGCGCCGCCTCCGGCCCCTTGGTCCGGTTGATTCACCCTCAATCCTCCCACCGGAGGGGCGACACCACCCACCGCACGGGACGCGCGAGCGCGCCCCACGCGAACCGCGCGACCTGCGTGATCGCCCTTACTGGGGGCCGTACTTCCGCCCGGTCCTCGACGTGATCCCGCCCAGCAGCGCCCGCGGCGTCACCTTCACCACGCCCATCAGCGCCTTGTAGCGCGGGTCCGGAATGGACAGGGTCCGGCCGCGCGCCAGATCGGCGAGTGCCGCCGCGACCAGCTTGTCGGCGTCGAGCCACATCCAGTTCGGGATGTTGTCCGTGCCCATGCCGGCCCGCTCGTGGAACTCGGTGCGCACGAAACCGGGAGCCAGCGCCATCAGCCGCACCCCGCTGCCCGCGAGGTCCTTCGCCGCGCCCTGGGTGAACTGCACGACCCACGCCTTCGACGCCCCGTACGTGCCCCGCGGCACGAACGCGGCCACCGACGCGACGTTGACGACGCCGCCCCGGCCGCGCTCGCGCATCGCCTCGGTCGCCGCCGACGTCAGCCGGAGCACCGCCTCGCAGTGCACCTTGAGCATCTTCAGCTCGTCCGCCATCGACACGTCCAGATAGCGGCCCTTGTTGCCGAAGCCGGCGTTGTTGACCAGCAGGTCGACCGGGTTCCTGCGGTCGGACAGGCGGGCGGCCACCGCTTCGATACCCTCGTCCGTCGCCAGGTCCGCCGTGAGCACCTCCGCCTCGATGGCGTGCCGGTCGTGCAGCTCGGTCGCCTGCTCCCGCAGCCGCTTCGTGTCCCGCGCCACCAGCACGAGGTTGTGCCCGTCCGCCGCCAGCCGCCGCGCGAAGGCGGCACCGATTCCCGCGGTCGATCCCGTAATCAGAGCCGTTGTCATGGCGCAAGATTAGTGACCGACCCTGCCGCCCGGTGGCCGGTGCCGCCCAACGTCCGACCGGGTTCCACGAGTTCTCCGCACCCCGTTCGGCTTGACCCGCGGCGGACCCTACGCGCCGTACTTCGCCAGGTACTCCCGCGCCGCCGCCCGGGTCTCCGGGTGCAGTGCGTCGCCCGCCGTCAACAGCCTTGGCAGCAGCTCCCGTTCGGTCGTCGAGGCACGGAACTCGACGGCCACGGTGACATCGTGGCCGGGCCGGTGCACGATGTCGATCGGGTCCCCGGAGCGGATCTCGCCGGGCTCGATCACCCGCAGATACGCGCCGGGCGCGCCCCGCCGCGTGAACCGCTTCACCCAGCCCTTCTCGCCGAGGTGCCCCTGGAAGGTGCGGCACGGGATCCGCCCGGAGGTGACCTCCAGGACGACCTCGGAACCGATCCGCCAGCGTTCGCCGATCAGCGCGCCGGACACGTCGAGCCCCCACGTCGTGAGGTTCTCGCCGAACACGCCGTTCGGCAGGGTCCGGCCGAGCTCGCGCTCCCAGTCGTCGAGGTCCTCGCGCGCGACCGCGTACACGGCCTGGTCGTCACCGCCGTGATGACGGAGGTGGCAGATCGCGTCCCCGGCGAGTCCGCTCCCGCCGACCCCCTTGGGTCCCGGTGCCGTCACGCGCAACGGCCCGTCGACCGGTCGCTTGTCGATGCCGGTCATGCCCTCCGGCTGGTCGGTGTACTCGACGGCCCGCGCCCGGCCGACGTTGAGCGACAAAAGCTTCATGGCATCAAGCTAGGCGATACAGCCCAAAGCGTCGATGCGATATTTCTCGCCGCATCCAAGATTCGCTTATGCTCAAGAGGTGATCGAGGCCCGTCATCTCCGTGTCCTGCGCGCCGTCGCCACCACCGGATCCTTCTCGGCGGCGGGCCGCGAGCTGGGCTGCACCCAGCCCGCCGTCAGCCAGCAGATGAAGGCCCTGGAGTCGTCCGTGGGCACCCCCCTGCTCGTCCGGACGGGCCGCGAGATGCGCCTAACCCAGGCAGGCGAGGCGCTGGTCAAGCACGCGGCGAGCATCCTGGCCGGTCTCACGGCCGCCGAGGAGGAGGTCGCCGCGATCGCCGGTCTGCGCGCGGGCCGGGTCCGGCTGGTGTCCTTCCCCAGCGGCAGTTCCACCCTCGTCCCCACGGCTCTCGCCGCGCTGCGCGCCGCTCACCCCGGCACCCGTGTCTCCCTGGAGGAGGCCGAACCGCCCGAGTCCGTCGAGAAGCTCCGGGCCGGCGACTGCGACATCGCGCTCGCGTTCCGCTACGAGGGGGCGCCGGGCGTCGAGGAATGGGACGACCTCGTCGTACGGCCGCTGCTGATGGACCGCCTCGTCGGTCTGGTGCCCGAGGGGCACCGGCTGGCGCGGTCGGAGTCCGTGGCGATCGGCGAGTTCGCCGGGGAGCCGTGGATCGCGGGCTGCCCGCGCTGCCGCGGCCAGCTCGTCGAGGTCTGCCGCGGTGCCGGCTTCGAGCCCCGCATCGACTTCGCCACCGACGACTATCCGGCCGTGGTCGGGCTGGTGGGCGCGGGACTCGGCGTCGCCGTCCTTCCGGAGCTCGCGATCGAGTCGGTACGCCCGAAGGGGGCACGCACCGTGACGGTGGAGCCCGCGGTGCGCCGCGAGATCGTCGCCCTCACCCTCCCGGATCTCGCCGCGGTGCCCGCGGTGGCCGCGACGCTGGACCGGCTGGCGCGGGCGGCGGCCCGCTAGCGGCTTCCCGCCGGGGGCTACCGCGGACGCACGGCTTCTGCCGCGTCGAAAGCGGGGGCACGCGTGCACGCGCCGACGTGCCTCTCCCTGCCGTGCCGGTCCCTGCCGTGTACGCGTCCGCCCGGCGCGCGTTTCGTCCACCCGGTGTACGCGTCCGCCCGGCACGCGTTTCGTCCACGCCGTGTCCGCGTCCGCCCGGCACGCGCCTTCAGAGCAGAAACGTTCCTTCAGTTGTTCGAGGCGGGACTGCTCGCGGTGGTCGATGCCGAGACCAGCCGGTTGCGTGCCCGTCCCATGAGCTCTTCGCGCTCGTCCTCGGTCAGTCCGCCCCACACCCCGTACGGTTCGCGCACCGCCAGCGCGTGTGCCGCGCACTCCGCGCGCACCGGGCATCTCATGCAGACCTCTTTGGCCGAGTTCTCACGAGCGCTCCGTGCCGCACCACGCTCGCCCTCCGGGTGGAAGAAGAGCGAGCTGTCGACCCCGCGGCAGGCCGCGAGGAGCTGCCAGTCCCAGAGGTCCGCGTTCGGACCGGGAAGGCGGGAGAAATCTGCCATTGCGTGTCCCCTTGTTGCCGTTCTGGGCTGCTCTGTGCCCACCGACCGTACATCTACGATCTAAGGAGATGAAAATATGACTCATTGCGAATCTAGCCTCAGACACCAGCAAATGGGAAGAAAACAGGCTAAATGGGGCATCGGTTGTGATGAAACGTTGAGGGTCGGCGCGCATGTCTGCACCGTGTCCGCGCCCTCACGTACAGTGCCGATGACGGCCGACTGCCCCGTAACTCTTTCGAGTGACCATCGTTGAGATGGCTGAGGCGGTTGAAGGAACAAGCGCTCGGGCAGGCGGTCATATCCGTCGGCGAGTATCGACCGCACAGGTGACGATTCGTAACAGCCTGGAGGCTCAAGGTGACGCGCATCAGCTGCGGAGGACGGTCATGACATCCGTCCTCGTCTGCGACGACTCCCCGCTTGCCCGAGAGGCGCTCCGCCGTGCGGTCGCGACCGTGCCCGGTGTCGAGCGTGTGACGACGGCGGCCAACGGCGAGGAAGTCCTCCGCCGCTGGGGTGCCGACCGTTCGGATTTGATTCTGATGGACGTACGCATGCCCGGTTTGGGCGGCGTCGAGACGGTCAGGCGGCTGCTGTCCGCCGACCCCGGTGCGCGCATCATCATGCTCACCGTGGCCGAGGACCTGGACGGGGTGGCACTCGCCGTCGCCGCCGGCGCCCGCGGCTATCTGCACAAGGACGCCTCGCGGGCGGAGCTGCGCGCCACCGTGACCCAGGCGCTCGCCGACCCCACGTGGCGACTCGCGCCGCGCAGACTGCGCTCGGCGGAGATGGGCGCAGCGCCCACCCTCACCGCGCGTGAGATCCAAGTGCTCGAGGGCATGAGCCACGGCCGCTCGAACGCGGAGATCGGCCGTGAGCTGTTTCTCTCGGAGGACACGGTCAAGACCCACGCCCGGCGGCTCTTCAAGAAGCTCGGTGCCTCGGACCGGGCGCACGCGGTCGCGCTCGGATTCCGGTGGGGCCTGGTCCGCTAGGTGAGCCGTCTCGAGGGTATGACGGAAGTAGTCCCTGCCCGCCGGACGGCGGGTGGGGCCGGGCCCTCGGAGAGAGCCTCTTCGGTGTCCGATCCCCGTTTCCCGGCGGATGCCGCATCCTTGAGGTGTGGAGTTCCTTGGGGACAAGTCGGTCGAGCGGAAGGGGAGGGCGCAGGAGATGAGTTCCGGCGCACCTACTCATAACGCTTCGGTGCACAACTATGGACGCGGTGCCACGGACAGGACGACGCCAAGGCACCATGGACCGATGCGTGAAGACGAGACGACGGGGATCGGTGCGCTCGTCCATCGCGCGGTCGACGGCGACGAGCAGGCCACACACGACCTGCTCGCTCACGTACACCCGCTCGCGCTGCGTTACTGCCGCGCCCGTCTTTCCCGGCTTCCGGGCGACGCGCGGCACTTCGTGGAGGACCTGGCGCAAGAAGTCTGCGTCGCGGTGCTCCTCGCGCTGCCGCGCTACAAAGACACCGGGCGCCCCTTCGAGGCGTTCGTCTTCGCGATCGCCGCGCACAAGGTCGCCGACCTCCAGCGTGCCGCGATGCGTCATCCCGGGTCCACGGCCGTTCCCTCCGACGAGATGCCGGAGCGGCCCGACGACTCTCTCGGCCCGGAGGAGCGCGCGCTGCTCAGCAGCGACGCCGAATGGGCCAAGAAACTCATGGCCAATCTCCCCGAGAATCAGCGCGAGCTGCTTCTTCTGCGCATCGCGGTGGGCCTCACGGCCGAGGAGACGGGCCAGATGTTGGGAATGTCACCGGGCGCCGTCCGGGTGGCGCAGCACCGGGCGCTGAGTCGGCTGCGGGCGCTGGCGGAGCAGTAGGGATCTCGGCCGGTCGCGGTGACGCGCGGCCGGTGCGCCGTGTCCCCGCCGCGCCGATCGGGTCCCGTCCGGAACGGTGTTCTCCGGTGGTGCCGACGGTCTCCTCCAGTGGTGCCCACCGTCACCCAGCCGGGTGGCGCGGGCCTCCTTTCCATGACGGCGGATCCCCCTTTTTCCCCGCGAACGGCGGGGGAAGGGCGGGTACCCCGATGACGTCGCCGCTGGTCCCGGCCAGGGCACACGGCGGGTTCCCCTCCACCACGGGGGCGGGGGCCGGTCCGGCGAAGACATGACCGGGCGCGGTGGCCCCGGCGCGGCCCCGACGCCCTCTCCGGGCACGGGTCTGAACGGTGACGACATCGATCCCGTACGAACATACGAAGCCGAAGCCCACCCTCAACCGTGGAATGAGAGAGCCATGCTTCCCGTTAGCATGGACATCCGCACCGATCAAGGCCATTTGGGGAAGGTGTCATGACTGCCAACGTCGACGGAGTGCCCGCCAAATTCGCGACACTCGGGCTGACCTACGACGACGTGCTGCTGCTGCCGGGCTCGTCGGACATGGCGCCCGACCAGATCGACACCGCCTCGCACATCTCGAAGAACGTCCGGGTCAACATCCCGCTGCTGTCCGCCGCCATGGACAAGGTCACCGAGTCGCGCATGGCGATCGCGATGGCCCGCCAGGGCGGCGTCGGTGTTCTGCACCGCAACCTGTCCATCGAGGACCAGGCCAACCAGGTCGACCTGGTGAAGCGCTCCGAGTCCGGCATGGTGACCGACCCGATCACCGTGCACCCGGACGCCACGCTCGGCGAGGCCGACGCGATCTGCGCCAAGTTCCGCATCTCCGGTGTGCCGGTCACCGACGGCGGCGGCAAGCTGCTCGGCATCGTCACCAACCGTGACATGGCCTTCGAGACCGACCGCTCGCGCCAGGTGCGCGAGGTCATGACGCCGATGCCGCTCGTCACCGGCAAGGTCGGCATCTCGGGCAACGACGCGATGCAGCTGCTGCGCCGCCACAAGATCGAGAAGCTTCCGCTGGTCGACGACGCGGGCGTCCTCAAGGGCCTCATCACCGTCAAGGACTTCGTCAAGGCGGAGAAGTACCCGAACGCGGCCAAGGACGGCGAGGGCCGTCTGCTGGTCGGCGCGGCCGTCGGTGTCGCGGGCGACGCGTTCGAGCGCGCCCAGGCCCTGATCGAGGCGGGCGTCGACTTCATCGTCGTCGACACCGCGCACGGCCACTCCCGCCTGGTCGGCGACATGGTCGCCAAGATCAAGTCGAACTCCGGCGGCGTGGACGTCATCGGCGGCAACATCGCCACCCGTGACGGCGCGCAGGCGCTCATCGACGCGGGCGTCGACGGCATCAAGGTCGGCGTGGGCCCCGGCTCCATCTGTACGACCCGCGTGGTCGCCGGCATCGGCGTTCCGCAGGTCACGGCCATCTACGAAGCGTCGCTCGCCGCGAAGGCGGCCGGTGTCCCGGTCATCGGCGACGGTGGCCTCCAGTACTCCGGTGACATCGCCAAGGCCCTGGTCGCGGGTGCCGACACCGTGATGCTCGGTTCGCTGCTCGCCGGCTGCGAGGAGTCCCCGGGTGAGCTGATGTTCATCAACGGCAAGCAGTTCAAGTCGTACCGCGGCATGGGCTCCCTGGGTGCCATGCAGTCCCGTGGCGAGCAGCGCTCCTTCTCCAAGGACCGCTACTTCCAGGAGGGTGTGGCCTCCGACGAGAAGCTCGTCCCCGAGGGCATCGAGGGCCAGGTGCCCTATCGCGGTCCGCTCTCCGCGGTCGTCCACCAGCTGGTCGGCGGTCTGCGCCAGTCGATGTTCTACGTCGGCGGTCGCACCGTGCCGGAGCTCCAGGACCGCGGCCGGTTCGTCCGGATCACCTCGGCGGGTCTCAAGGAGAGCCACCCGCACGACATCCAGATGACGGTCGAGGCGCCGAACTACAGCCGCAACAAGTAGTCACCCCGTACACATGAACGGGCTCCCGCAGGTGCGTGGAGCCCCCGACAAGGGCGGTCCCGGAGGTTCCGGGGCCGCTCTTGCCGTAGGCGTCGGGGATACTGGGAGGCGCAGAAGCGAAGACGGAAAGGCCACAACGTGACTGAGATCGAGATCGGGCGCGGCAAGCGCGGCCGCCGGGCGTACGCCTTCGACGACATCGCCGTCGTCCCGAGCCGCCGTACGCGGGACCCGAAGGAGGTCTCGATCGCCTGGCAGATCGACGCGTACCGCTTCGAGCTGCCCTTCCTGGCCGCCCCGATGGACTCGGTCGTCTCCCCGGCCACCGCGATCCGTATCGGCGAGCTGGGCGGCCTGGGCGTCCTGAACCTGGAAGGCCTCTGGACGCGGTACGACGACCCGCGGCCGCTGCTGGACGAGATCGCCGGGCTGGACTCGGAGACCGCGACCCGCCGCCTCCAGGAGATCTACGCGGCTCCCATCAAGGAGGAGCTGATCGGGCAGCGCATCAAGGAGGTGCGCGACGCCGGGGTCGTCACCGCCGCCGCACTGTCCCCGCAGCGCACGGCGCAGTTCTCCAAGGCCGTCGTCGACGCGGGCGTGGACATCTTCGTCATCCGCGGCACGACGGTGTCGGCCGAGCACGTCTCCGGTGCCGCCGAACCGCTGAACCTGAAGCAGTTCATCTACGAGCTCGACGTCCCGGTGATCGTCGGCGGCTGCGCCACGTACACCGCGGCGCTGCACCTGATGCGCACCGGCGCGGCCGGTGTCCTCGTCGGTTTCGGCGGCGGCGCCGCGCACACCACGCGCAATGTGCTGGGCATCCAGGTCCCGATGGCCACCGCCGTCGCGGACGTCGCCGCGGCCCGCCGCGACTACATGGACGAGTCCGGCGGCCGGTACGTGCACGTCATCGCCGACGGCGGTGTCGGCTGGTCCGGCGACCTCCCCAAGGCGATCGCCTGCGGCGCGGACTCCGTGATGATGGGCTCCCCGCTCGCGCGCGCCACCGACGCGCCCGGCCGTGGCCACCACTGGGGCATGGAGGCGGTGAACGAGGAGCTGCCGCGCGGCAAGAAGGTCGACCTCGGCACCGTCGGCACCATCGAGGAGATCCTCGCCGGTCCGTCGCACATCCCGGACGGCTCGATGAACATCTTCGGTGCCCTCCGCCGCGCCATGGCCACCACGGGCTACAGCGAGCTCAAGGAGTTCCAGCGCGTCGAGGTGACGGTCGCGGACTCCCAGCACAAGCGTTAGCGCGTACGCCGGTACGTCCGCGTACCGGCCTGTACGTGTGTACAGGTGAAGGGCCCGTCCACCCAGTGGTGGACGGGCCCTTCATCCGTGAGGCCGTCCCGTCAGCCGCCTGTCAGCAGCCCGGCGGCACCCGCGAGGACCGGAGCGACGCGGGCGGCACCCCTGGCCGTCGTGTCAGAGCCCGGCCTTGCGGGTGCTCTGGAAGGCCACGTACGCCGCGACCGCGAAGAAGACGAAGGTCAGCGGGTCGGCCTGGGACTTCCAAGCTTCCTGGACCACGTCGAAGTGGTCGAAGAAGACCTCGCTGAAGCCGACGCCGTACTCCTTCGCGCCGATCATGGCCTCGCCGACCAGCTGGCCGAGATAGATCGCGGCGACGGACACGATCACGCTGGCGACCGGCAGGGTCTGGCTGCGGCCGCCGACGCGGCCCGCGGCGATGCCGACCAGGAAGCCGACACCGACGGCGGCATAGCCGATCTCGTGCTTGGTGAGGCCGATGATCAGGCCGTACAGGATCGCGGAGACCAGGCCGGCGGCGACGGCGGCGGCGAGACCGAGCGCCGCGTTGCCGCGCGCGGGGGCGGCCGGGGCGACGGGCGCGACCGGGAAGCCCGGCTGGGGCGCGCCCTGCGGGACACCCTGCTGCGGGAATCCCTGCTGCGGGACGGGCGGCTGATCGGCTGGCGCGCCCGCGTACGGGTTGTTGTCGACCGGTGGACCGGACGGCGGCGTCGACTGACTCATGTGGTTCCCCCCAGGGATGTGGGCGCAGCTGTGGTGTGCGCATGGGACGCGGGCACACACCTGCCGGCGCCCGGGACATGGGCGCATGTGTGTGCGAGAGCTGCCGCACATTAGCAGGCGGGAGTGACAACCCGTGGGGGGATTTTTCAGGGGTCAGAGCCGGTGGGCCGCGCCGGTCGGGGTCGCTCCCCTTGTGTCCAGGAGGAGTTGGGCCTTCACGGACAGTCCTTGCAGGTCGTACGTGCGGTGCTGCTGGAGCAGGATCGTCAGGTCGGCGTGGGCCGCGGCCTCGTAGAGGGAGTCCGCGCGCGGCACGGGCCGCCCGAGGACGCTCCAGGCGGGGACGTGCGGGTCGTGATAGCTGACGGACGCGCCGAGTTCCATCAGGCGTACGGCGATCTCGTGGGCGGGAGCGCCCTGTTGATCGGCGATGTCCGCCTTGTAGGTGACGCCGAGGAGGAGCACGCGCGCGGCACGGGCGGACTTCCCGTGCTCGTTGAGGAGCGTGGCGGCGCGCTGGATGACGTACTGGGGCATGTGGTGGTTGACCTGCTGGGCGAGTTCGACCATCCGGAGCGGGCGCCCCGACGCGCCGAGGCCCTGGGCGATCCCGTGCCCGCCCACTCCCGGTCCGGGCCGGAACGCCTGGAAGCCGAACGGCTTGGTCTCCGCGCAGCGGATGACGTCCCACAGGTCCACGCCCAGGTCGTCGCAGAGCACGGCCATCTCGTTGACGAGCGCGATGTTCACGTGCCGGAAGTTGGTCTCCAGGACCTGCACGGTCTCCGCCTCGCGCGGCCCGCGCGCGCGTACGACCTTGTCGGTGAGCCGCCCGTAGAAGGCGGCGGCCGACTCGGTGCACGCCGGGGTGAGGCCGCCGATGACCTTCGGTGTGTTCGCGGGGGTGAAGTCGCGGTTGCCGGGATCGACCCGGCTGGGGGAGTAGGCGAGGTGGAAATCGCGCCCCGCGCGCAGTCCGGAGCCCGCTTCTAGGAGCGGGCGGAGGAATTCCTCGGTGGTGCCGGGATGTACGGCCGATTCCAGGATCACGGTGGTGTGCGGGCGCAGCTGTGCGGCCAGCGTGCGGGCCGCCGCCTCCACCTGGCCGAGGTCCAGGGTGCCGTCCGCGCCCCGCGGGGTCGGGGCGCAGATGACGGCGGTGCGTACGCGGCCCAGCTCGGCCGGGTCGGTGGCCGGCCGGAAGCCCCCCGAGAGCATCCGGCGCAGTTCTGCGGGGGTGAGGGAGCCGCCCTCCGGCCCTGTTTTGTAGCCGAGGGTGGAGATGCCGGCGGCGACGGCGGCCTGGGCCAGGGGCAGGCCGAGATGACCGAGTCCGATGACGGCGAGGTCTGCGGGCATGGAGTGGGCCGTCCTTCCCAGTAACCGATGCGGGACAGGTGCGCAAGCCCTGTGGACAGGATGGGCGAGAGCAATGTCAGACTAGGAGTAAATATGACCGATTTACGGGATTGATCGATCAAGATTCCCTGCGCGTCGCCGAGAGTTGTCCACAGGCTGCGGATGGACGGTGGCCGATGAGGGGCAAGACGGTCAGACTTTGGGCAGGGGGGATGTGAGCCGGGCGTCGCCGGACAGGTGCGGCCAGCGCGACAACAGCGGGAGGCAGCGGTGAGGACAGCGACACTGGGGCCGGCGGAGCGCGCCGAGTCACTTGCGGGAATGGCCGAGGGCGAGCTGGACGTGCTGGTCGTGGGTGCGGGCGTGGTCGGCGCGGGCACCGCGCTGGACGCAGTGACACGCGGTCTGTCCACCGGGCTGGTCGAGGCGCGTGACTGGGCATCGGGCACGTCGAGCAGATCCAGCAAGCTGATCCACGGCGGTCTGCGGTATCTGGAGATGCTCGACTTCGCGCTCGTCCGTGAGGCACTGAAGGAGCGCGGCCTGCTGCTCGAACGGCTGGCACCGCACCTGGTGAAGCCCGTCCCGTTCCTCTACCCCCTCCAGCACAAGGGCTGGGAGCGGGTGTACGCGGGCTCCGGCGTCGCGCTGTACGACGCCATGTCGATGGCTCGCGGCCACGGACGCGGACTGCCCACCCATCGCCATCTGAGCCGCCGCCACGCCCTGCGCGTCGCACCGGCCTTGAAGAAGGACGCGCTGATCGGCGCCCTGCAGTACTACGACGCGCAGATGGACGACGCCCGCTATGTGGCGACGCTGGTGCGCACGGCGGCCGCGTACGGCGCGAAGGTCGCCAACCGCGCGCGGGTCACCGGCTTCCTGCGCGAAGGTGAGCGGGTGGTCGGAGCCAGGGTGCGCGACGTCGAGGGCGGCGGCGAGTACGAGGTCCGCGCCAAGCAGGTCGTCAACGCCACGGGCGTGTGGACCGACGACACCCAGGCGATGGTCGGGGAGCGGGGCCAGTTCCACGTGCGGGCGTCCAAGGGCATCCATCTGGTCGTACCGAAGGACCGGATCAACTCCACCTCGGGCCTGATCCTGCGCACCGAGAAGTCCGTGCTGTTCGTGATCCCGTGGGGCCGCCACTGGATCATCGGCACCACCGACACCGACTGGGACCTGGACAAGGCCCACCCGGCGGCCTCCAGCGCGGACATCGACTATCTGCTGGAGCACGTGAACTCGGTGCTCTCCGTGCCGCTCTCCCGCGACGACGTCCAGGGGGTGTACGCGGGGCTGCGGCCACTGCTGGCCGGAGAGTCGGACGCCACGAGCAAGCTGTCGCGCGAGCACACCGTCGCCCACCCGGTGCCCGGACTCGTGGTCGTGGCCGGCGGCAAGTACACGACCTACCGCGTGATGGCCAAGGACGCGGTGGACGAGGCGGTGCACGGCCTCGACCAGCGGGTCGCGGAATGCGTCACCGAGGAGACCCCGCTGGTCGGCGCCGAGGGATATCACGCGCTGTGGAACGCGCGAGCGCGGATCGCGGCGCGCACCGGGCTCCATGTGGTGCGTGTGGAGCACCTGTTGAACCGGTACGGGTCGCTCGCGGAGGAACTCCTCGACCTCATCGTGGCGGACCCGTCGCTCGGCGAGCCGCTGCCGGCCGCCGAGGACTACCTCCGGGCCGAGATCGTCTACGGGGCCTCGCACGAGGGTGCCCGCCACCTGGACGACGTCCTGACCCGGCGCACCCGCATCTCCATCGAGACCTTCGACCGGGGCACCCGCAGCGCCCGCGAGGCCGCCGAGCTGATGGCGCCCGTCCTCGGCTGGGACAAGGGCCAGATCGAGCGCGAGGTGGAGCACTACGAGAAGCGGGTCGAGGCGGAGCGGGAGTCCCAGCGCCAGCCGGACGATCTGACGGCCGACGCGGCGCGGTTGGGGGCGCCGGACATCGTGTCGTTCTGACCGGGGGTTCCCGCTCATCTCACTCGAACGGGTGCGGTGAGCTGGGATCTTCGCTCGCGGCCCGGCCGTTCTACGGGATGCGGGGACAGAACTCGGCGGCGAGCAGGGCCGGTTCGAGCGTCGGGTCCGTGACTCCGTCCGTGTTCACCCGGAAGGTGAGGACATGGCGCCCGTCGACGGTGGCCGCGCTGCGCACGTAGCTGCCGGAGATGCGGCCGTTGTGCCCCCACACCGTGGTCCCGCACGGCAGCTTCACCGGGAACAGCCCCATGCCGTACGAGCCGTGTGCGGCGCGGGTGTCGAGCATCTCGCGCAGCCAGTGCGAGGGCAGCAGCTCGCCGCCGAGCAGGGCCGCGTAGAAGCGGTCCAGGTCGGCCAGCGTGCTCACCAGCTCACCCGCCGCGCCGGCCACGCGCGGGTCGAGCTCGGTGACGTCGGAGCCGTCGGCGGCGTACGCGCGGCCGTGCGGTGCGGGAAGGGAAGCGCGGGCACCGGGGAACGAGGTGCCGGTCAGGCCGAGGGGAGAGATGACGCGGCGCTCGGTCTCGGTGGCGTACGAGTGGCCGGTGACCTGCTCGACGACCATGCCGAGCACCACGTAGTTGGTGTTCGAGTAGGCGAAGCGGCCCCGGTGGGCCGGGGGATGGGCGAGGGCGATGCGTACGGCCTGAAGCGGGGTCACCGGGACGGCGCCCCGGGTGACCGAGGTGAAGTCGTCGAGGCCGCTGGTGTGGCCGAGCAGGGCACGCAGCGTGATGCGGCGGCCGTCGTTGCCCGCGCCGCGCACCAGACCGGGGAGGTGGTCGTCGACGGAGTCGGACAGGGACAGCCGGTGTTCGGCGGCGAGTTGCAGGACGACCGTAGCGATGAAGGTCTTGGTGATGCTTCCGGCGCGGAAATGATCGGAACGGACTATTCCGTTTCCGGCCTCGGTGAACCGGGGACCCGACTCCTCGTCGGTCAGCAGGGCGGCGGCCGGAGCGCCGCCGCGGGTCACGAGGAGGGTGAGCGCGGTGTCCGAGGCCGCGGTGACAGAGCCTTGGGAGGAGACCAGGGTCCGCCCCGGCAGGCCGGTTTGGGCCATGCCGAGGAGCGCCAGGGACACGGGTATGGCCAGGAGTGTCCGAGGTGTCCGGGGCTGCGCCATCGGCGGTCCTTCCTTCTCCCGGCCCATCATGGGGCACGTTTCTGTGCCGGGGGTCGGGACGGGGGGCGGGTGGTGCCGGTGTGCGCGACTCCGGTCGCCGGGTGGTCGGTCTGCGCGGTGTGCGCCGGTTGGTGAGGTGTCGGCCGAGGGCCTGGCGTCTCATTGGCTGAGCTGTTGCGGTTCCAGGGGCCCCCAGGGCGTTGGGCACTTGTCGGGTGAGGGACAATGAAGGCTCTGTCAGGGCGGGTTGCATGAGGGGACGCATGTCGGAGGCGGAGCGGGCGGGAGCATCCCGTCAGGACAAGAGCGAACGTCTCCTCGCCGGGCGGTACCGGCTGGGGGATGTTCTCGGCCGCGGCGGCATGGGCACGGTGTGGCGCGCGCAGGACGAGACCCTGGGCCGCACGGTGGCCGTGAAGGAGCTGCGGTTCCCGTCGGCCATCGACGAGGAGGAGAAGCGCCGGCTGATCACGCGCACGCTGCGTGAGGCCAAGGCGATCGCGCGGATCCGCAACAGCGGCGCGGTGACGGTCTTCGACGTGGTCGACGAGGACAACCGACCGTGGATCGTGATGGAGCTCGTCGAGGGCAAGTCGCTCGCCGAGGCCATCCGCGAGGACGGCCTGCTCACGCCGAAGCGCGCCGCCGAGGTGGGCCTGGCCATCCTCGACGTGCTGCGCGCGGCGCACCGCGAGGGCATCCTGCACCGGGACGTGAAGCCGTCGAACGTGCTGATGTCCGACGACGGCCGGGTCGTGCTCACCGACTTCGGCATCGCGCAGGTGGAGGGCGACCCGTCCATCACCTCGACCGGCATGCTCGTCGGCGCGCCCTCCTACATCTCGCCGGAGCGGGCGCGCGGCCACAAGCCCGGCCCCGCGGCCGACCTGTGGTCGCTGGGCGGTCTGCTGTACGCGTCGGTGGAAGGTGTGCCGCCGTACGACAAGGGCTCGGCGATCGCGACGCTCACGGCCGTGATGACCGAGCCGGTGGAACAACCGAAGAACGCGGGCCCGCTGGAGAACGTGATCTACGGCCTGCTCGCCAAGGACCCCGAGCAGCGGCTCGACGACGCGGGCGCCCGCGCGATGCTCAACGAAGTGCTGCGCGCGCCCGACCCCGAGCGGTCCCTGCCGGAGCCGCAGGACGCGACGAAGGTCGTGGCCATGCCACCGGTGCCGGAAGGACCGGGTCGGCGGGGTGCGGGCGGTCTCGGTTCCGGTGCCAGGAAGGGCGAGGAGCCGGCGGAGCGGCTGCGCGGGGCGATGCGCTCGGTGCGCAAGGCCGCGACGGCGGCCGGTGCCGCCACGGCGGCGGCCACCGCGGCGGCGACGGCCCGTGCGAAGACGGTCGGCGGCTCGGACGCCTCCCGGGCGGAAGGGGCCGCCGGTACGGCCTCCCCGGGCACGGGTGCCGGGTCCGGTGAGGCCGCCGGTACGGCCGGTGGCACCTCCGTGCCGTCCGCCTCGGTGGGTTCGTCCGTGCCGCCCGCTCCGCGGAAGCCGGAGGGTCATGACGGTGCGTCGGTGAACTCCAGTTCGGCCGGGGGTGCCGGATCCGCGGGTGCCGCCGGGGCGCGGAACGCCTCGGGTTCCGGGTGGCCGGTGGCCCCCGAGCGGGCGCCGCGGCCGGCGCCGAAGGCGTCGCTGACGGATGTCGTGCCGCGCCGCACGTTGGTGATCATCGCGGTGGCCCTAGTGCTGGCCGTGCTCGGCACCGTTCTGGCCCTCACCCTCGGTGGCGGGGACGACGACGGCTCCAAGGACGGCAAGGCCGGCGGCGGCAAGGCGGCCGCCTCCAGCGGAGCGACGTCCGGGAGCGGGAACGGCGACGACACCAAGAAGGACGACGACGGCGCCGACACCGACAGCGGCGACAAGTCGGGCTCCGGCTCGGATGCCGACGGGACCGGGAACGCCTCCTCGGATGCGAGCGCGAGTGCGAACACGTCGGACGGTTCGAGCGGCGGCAAGGAGTCGGGATCGGGATCGGGTTCCGGCGCCGCGAAGACGTACAAGAGCGGCCAGGGCTTCTCGATAGGGCTGCCGAAGGGGTGGAAGTTCCAGTCCCAGGACGCCGCGGGAGCCCGGTTCACGGGTCCCGGCGGGCAGAAGCTCCTCGTCGGCTGGACGACGACGCCCAAGGACGACCCGGTCGCGGACTGGAAGAACCAGGAGCGCTACATGACCCGCTCCCAGTATTCGAGGCTGCGCATAGAGCAGGTGGACTACCGCGGCTGGAACACGGCCGACTGGGAGTTCACCTATGTGGACGGGGGCACGAAGTACCGGTCGATCGACCGCGGTTTCGTCGTCAACGCGCATCAGGGGTACGCGTTGATGTACACGGCGAAGGCGTCCGCGTGGGACGGCGCTCTGCGCAAGAACACGTGGAAGACGCTGACCCAGACCTTCCAGCCGAAGTCGTGACGTACCGCTCGCCGAGGTGACGTTCCGCCACGGTAGGGAACCCGAGATCTCGCATCACCGCTCTGCGGGTTGCCTCGGGCACGTATCGTGAGTGGTTGCGGACCGTACGAAGCCACAACGGAACGCACGGCGAACGGAATTGACCAACCGGTCGGCTGGGGGAGGCATCGTGGACGACTATGCGGGACGGGTACTGGCCGACCGCTACCGCCTGCCTCTGCCGCCGTCCGACGAGTACGAACTCGCCGAGAGCCGGGCCTTCGACACCTACAGCGGGCAGGAAGTCCTGGTACGGCAGGTGCCGTTGCCGGAGGTCGTCGAGGCCGAGGTGCTCGACGCGGACGGGCTGCCCGAGGGGTTCGTGGCCCGGGACGGCGGGGTGCGGCGGGCCTCCGCGCGGACCACGCGCCGGCCCACCGAACCGGCGGTGCTCCGCGCGATCGAGGCCGCCCAGGCCGCCGCGCAGATCCCCGACCATCCCCGGCTCGACCAGGTCTTCGACGTGTTCGCCGAGGGCGGGTCGCTCTGGATCGTGAGCGAGCTGGTGCCCGCGAGGCCGCTGGCGGCACTGCTCGCCGACAAGCCGCTCAGCCCCTACCGCGCCGCCGAGGTCGCCTCCGACGTCCTGACCGCGCTGCGGGTCCTGCACGCGCACGGGTGGGTCCACCGGAACATCACCGTGCGCACGGTGCTCGTCTGCGACGACGGCCGCGTACTGCTGACCGGACTGGCGGCCGGTGCTGCCGAGGAGGCGCTGTGCGGCTACGACCCGGTGCCGGTGCGGGAGGACGACCTCACGCGTGAGCCCGGGCCGGGTCCTGGGGCCGCCGAGGGCGGCCTCGCGCCGCCCGGCTCCGGCGGAGGCTCCGGGCGGACCGGGAGCGGCCGTCCGGCCGGGCCGGACGCGGGCGCTCCTCGCGGTGCCGGCGCCGGTGGGCCGGGCAGCGCGGGCGGGCGCGGTCCCGCAGGCGGCATCGGGTTCGGAGGCGGCATCGCGCGCGGTGTCGCCGTGGCGGCCACGTCCGGTGCCGATGCCGAAGAGGCCCGCCGGGCGGCGATCGAGGCCCGGGCGGAGCAGGGAACACCGGTTCCGGGGACGCCCACGGCGGGTGCGGCGGGCAGGGGCCCGCGTGCTCCCGAAGCGGCCGGTCCCGCGGGACCGGCCGGGCCGGGCGGCGGATCGGACGCGGGCGACCGAGCGGGGGGCGCCGAGAGCGACGTCCGCGCCGCGCGAGCCGGAGCCATCGCCGCGTACCGTGCGGGAGCGCGCGCCGCGGCCCGCGTGCAGGGGGAACAGCGGGGCGACCCGCTCGCCCTTCCGGCACCCCGACCCGCGGCACCCGGCGAGCAGAACGGACCAGCCGACCAGGACAGTGCGTACGGCACCTCCGAGCACTCCCCGCAGGACCGGGCCCACGGGCAGACACTGCTGCCCGGTCAGGGCGGGCAGCAGCGCCCCCACACCGCGCCTCCGGGCCAGATAGCCGACCCGTACGGAGTGGGTGCCGCCTGGCACGGGGCTCAGCCCCGCCCTGGCGGACCCGTCGGCGGTGACAACGGCCAGGGGCACGCCACCCTCCCCCCGGGAGGGGGCGGCAGGCCGGCCATGGGGGCCACCGGGTACGAGCGCCCCGCGTCCGGGCCCGGACAGCAGCCCTTCGTCACGGGGCACGGCGGTCGTTCCGGCGTCCCTGCCCCTGGAGGGTCTCCCGACAGCGGCCGGGTCCCGGACAACGGCCGTTTCACCGGCGGCTTCCAGGCTTCCGGGTACACCCAGGTGCCCGGACTTCCGGGCGGTTTCACCGAGTCCGGGCACGCCCGTGGGCCCGGTGCCTCCCCGGCCCCCGATCACACCCGGGTTCCCGGTGTCGCGCAGGGCCCCGCCCCCGCCCCGCACAACCCCGAAGGCCGCAGCGGCGGTTGGGGCGAGCTGGTCGTCGGGGCGTCGCCGCGGCGAGGTCCCGCCACCGCGCTCGCGGCGGAGCGGGCCCGGCAGGCACGGATGGCCGTGGTCGGACCGGTGACCGAGCGCTGGGCGCCGGAGCAGGCCGGGCCGGTGCACGAGAACTGGCAGCTCGCGGCCCCGATCGGACCGGCCACCGACCTGTGGGCCCTGGGCGCGCTGCTCTTCCGCGCCGTGCAGGGGCACGCGCCGTATCCGGAGGAGAACACCGCCGAACTGGTACAGCTGGTGTGCGCGGAGCCGCCCGCCTTCGCCGAGGAGTGCGGCCCCCTGCGGCCCGTCGTCGAGTCGCTGCTGCGCCAGGACCCCACCGAGCGGCTCGACTTCGAGGAGCTGCGCGGCTGGCTGCGGTCCCTGGTGCGGTCCGCGCCCGAGCCCGAGGCCGGGGCGCACGTCGTACCCGTGCCGCCCGCCGACGCGAGCCGGCTGCCGATCGTACGGCGCAGGGGCGAGCTCGTCCGCAGGCGTCGCGCCGGGCTGCCCGCGACCAGCCCGCACGCCCGCCACAAGCGTGCCAGGAAGGGGAGTTCGGCGAGGCCCCGCCGGCTCGGCCGGAATCTGCTCCTGCTGATCCTGCTCCTGCTGGCCGCGGCGGTCACGTACGCCATGGTCTTCATGCCGAAGTCGGACCGGAGCGGCACGGGCGAGCAGCGGACCGGTGCCGCCGGGCAGGCCGGACCCACCCCCGACAACACCGGCGGCGACGCGAAGGCGAGCAGCGAGCCACGGCCCGACCAGACCTCACCGGGCCCCGACAAGAGCCCCTCGGGACAGTCGAGTTCGACCTCCTCGCACACCACCACCGATCCCGATGTCGCCCAGGGCTTCACGCTCCGCAAGGACCCCGAGGGATTCCGGGTCGCCGTGGCGAGCGGCTGGGACCGCTCGCCGAAGAACGGGAGCGGCCAGATCGTCTACTCCCAGGGGGACTTCGAGCTCATCGTCGTACCCGGGCGGGACAGCACGGCCACGTACGGCAGTGACCCGATGACGTATCAGCGGGAGAACGAGAAGGAGTTGCAGCCCTTCCGGGACTCGACCTGGGCCACCTCCAGCGGGATGCGGCGGATCGACGTGGGGGGCCGGGCGATGGCCGAGGGGCAGTTCATCTGGCAGGACTCGGCGGGGCGTTCGCTCTACGTGCGCAACCTCGCGATCATCGTCGGCGGGCACTACCACGTGGTGCAGGTGCGCGGCCCGGAGGCCGAACGGGACGAGGTGACCCGGCTCTACGAGCAGGCGTCGGGGACCTATCAAGTCACCGGCTGAACAAGCCTCCTGTGCCCGGACCCCGTGTTCCACCGGGTGAGGCCGCCTGAACATCGAACGGTTCCCTCCCGTACAGGGAAGGGAGAACCGTCACAGTGCGGTCTCCGTACGACCCCGCTTGTTCCCTGGTGGGTGACCGCTCTTTAGTCTGACTCTGTCAAGACCATTGCGGGGAAACGTGAATCAGATGCAGGGCCTGCTCCTCGCGGGCCGCTACCGGCTTGTCGACTCCATCGGCAGCGGTGGCATGGGCCGGGTTTGGCGCGCCCATGACGAGGTGCTGCACCGCGAGGTCGCGGTCAAGGAGCTGACCGCCGCGCTGTACGTCGCCGAGAGTGACGTCGCCCGGTTGCTCGCCCGCACCCACGCCGAGGCGCGGGCCGCGGCCCGGATCAACCACTCGGCCGTCGTCACCATCCACGACGTGCTGGAGCACGACAACCGGCCGTGGATCGTCATGGAGCTGGTCGAGGGCAACTCGCTGGCCGACGAGGTCAAGGAACAGGGGCGCCTGGAACCGGCCGAGGCGGCACGGATCGGTCTGTGGGTACTGCGCGCGCTGCGCGCCGCCCACGCGGCCGGAGTGCTGCACCGGGACGTGAAACCCGGCAACGTCCTGCTGTCGTCCGACCGGCGGGTGCTGCTCACCGACTTCGGGATCGCCCAGGTCGAGGGCGACACGACCATCACGCGCACCGGCGAGATCGTCGGTTCCGTCGACTACCTCGCGCCCGAGCGGGTGCGCGGCCACGACCCCGGGTCGGCCTCCGACCTGTGGGCCCTCGGGGCCACGCTGTACACGGCCGTGGAGGGGCGGTCGCCGTTCCGGCGCACCTCGCCGCTGTCGACCATGCAGGCCGTGGTCGACGAGGACCCCGCGTCTCCGCAGTACGCCGGTGTGCTGGAACCCGTCATCACCGCGCTGCTCCGCAAGGACCCGGCGGAACGCCCCGGCCCGGCCGAGGCCGAGGAGATGCTCGCCGAGGCCGCGGAGGGCCGTCGGCCGAGTACCGCGCAGGCGTATGTGCCGACGCAACATGTGGACACCAGCGTGGAACACGGATCTGCCCGTAGGGGCGGGACCTATGGGGGTGGACCCCATGGCGGTTCCGCCCACGGTGGTCAGCCGTACGGCACACCGACGGCGGGCGACCACGGCCAGGGGACCGGCGCCACCGCGGGGCACGCCCCCCACGGCGGCGGCCCCGCCGGGACCATGTACCAGCCCCTGCCCGCCCCCGCGCCGGGGAAGCGGCGGCGTGGCCGCAGCATCGCCCTCGTCCTGGCCATGGCCGCGCTGGTCGGCGGCGGCGGTGCCGTCGCCATGCGGTACGCGGACAACTGGCGGCAGGGCAACGACTCCTCCTCCGCGACCGGCGGGAACAAGGGCGGCGCCGCCGGCAAGCCGACCGGAGACCCCACGAGCAGCGGCTCGGCGACGCCCGCCGGCACCCTTCCCGAAGGCTGGGTGCGCAGGAAGGACCCCGAGGGCTTCAGCCTCGCCCTGCCCGGCAAGGACTGGAAGCGGGAGGTCAATGGTTCACAGATCGACTACACCCCCGACGGAGGCCAGCACTTCATCCGCATCGCCCTCGACGACTCGCCGGACTTCGAGGACCCGTACCGCCACCAGCTCGACCTGGAGGAGCAGGTGAAGAAGCTCAAGGACTACCAGCGGATGGGACTCCAGGAGAACACCTTCCGGGACTGCCGCGCCTCCCTGTGGGACTTCACCTGGACCGCGCTGCCGTCGCAGGGGGACTTCCCGGGCCCGCGCCGCGCCATCGAGGAGACCTATCTGTCCCGGAAGGGCGTCGAGTACGCGATCTACATGTCCTCGCCCTTGGAGGACTGGATCGTCACGCGTCAGCAGTTCGGCACCGTCCTTCGCAACTGGCGCGAGGCCGGATAGCACCCACGGCGACGTCACCGCTCCGGAAGGTCTCCGTCCGTTGGGGCATGATGGGCCCATGGGGACCGAGGGGGAGAACGTCCGTGTGATCGCGGGTCGTTACCGGCTGGAGGCCAGAATCGGTCGGGGCGGCATGGGCGTCGTCTGGCGTGCCACCGACCAACTGCTCGGCCGCCGGGTCGCGGTGAAGGAGCTGGCCCTCGACGACTCGCTCTCGGCGGAGGAGGCCGGGCTCCAGCGCGACCGGACCCTGCGCGAGGCCCGGGCCGTTGCGCAACTGCACCACCCGCACATCATCGTCGTCCACGACGTCGTCGTGGACGACGAACGCCCGTACATCGTCATGGAGTTGATCGACGGCGGCTCGCTCGCCGAGCGGATCTCCGCGGACGGGCCGGTCGGCGCGCGCGAGGCCGCCCGGATCGGCATCGACCTGCTCGGAGCGCTGCGCCGCGCGCACGAGGCGGGGGTCCTGCACCGCGACCTCAAGCCCGCCAACGTCCTCGTCGAGGCGGGCACCGACCGTGTCGTGCTCACCGACTTCGGGATCGCCCAGGTCGCGGGCGCGACGACGCTCACGGAGAGCGGGGCGTTCGTCGGCTCGCCCGAGTACACCGCGCCCGAGCGGATGGCCGGGGCACGGACCGGTCCCGAGTCCGACCTGTGGTCGCTGGGCGCCCTGCTGTGCACGGTGCTGAGCGGCGCGTCGCCCTTCCGCCGCGACTCGCTGGGCGGCATCCTGCACGCGGTCGTCGTCGACGAGATCCGTCCGCCGGCCCAGGCCGCACCGCTTCTGCCCGTCGTACGAGGGCTGTTGGAGCGCGATCCGGAGCGGCGGCTCGGCGCGGCGGAGGCGGAGCGGATGCTGCGCGCCTACCGCGACACCGGCCGTACGCCGCGACTGTCGGTCCCCTACACGCCCACGCGGCGGGACGTACCTCTGCACCGACCGGGGACCAGGCCGCAGCCGCCCGCTTCCGGTACCGCGACGGACGGCCCGCCCAAGCAGTCCACACGGAGTCTCCTCGTCGCCGCCGCGCTGGTCGCCGCGATGGCCGGCGCGGGGGTGTCGGCGGCCATGCTGCTGATGAACGGCGGCGGAGGCGGGGACAACAGACCGCCCTCGTCCAGCGCGCCGGGCACGTCACGGACGCCGGGTACGTCGTCCTCGGCGTCCGGCACGCTCTCGGCCCCGCCCGCGAGCGCCGCGCCCACCGTCACGGTGACCCGGCGGCAGTCGCCGACCGCCACCTCGGCCCGTACGGCGCCCTCGGGATACCGCATCGCGTCGGACCCGGACGGCTTCTCGCTCGCCGTGCCCGACGGCTTCACCCGGGACCCGCAAGGGGAGCGGGTCTTCTACATGTCACCGGGGCGGACCTTCCGCATCGGTATCAAGCAGGCCGATCCCGAGACCGGCGGTCCGCTCGGCGTGATGCGCCGGGCGGACTCCGAGGGGTCCGCCAACAACCCCGGGTACCGCGACGGCACGGTCGCCCGGACCACGCACGACGGACACCCGGCCGCCCTCTGGGAGTTCACCTGGGACGGCTTCACCAAGGCGGAGGGCGCACGGCACACCTACGACCTGTGCTGGGAGCAGGGCGGCCGGATGTACGACGTATGGGTCTCGGCGCCGGTCGGGCGGGGGACGGAGGCGAAGGAGTACTTCGACGTCGCGGTGGATACCTTCGCACCCTCATAAAGGGGAAATAAGGGATGGCGCGCGTCACGGGTCTGTGACCGGCGGGCGGCGGGACTGGATGGCGACCGGCCTGCCGCGATACAGATGGACGCATGAGCGACAACGGGGTAGTCCCTCACGGGGGCGACGAGCCGACGAGTTTCGGTCTGCAACCGCCGAGGGCCGCGGTGCCCGGCGTACCGGCGGGGGCCCCGGCCGCCGCCGTCCCGTACCCGGGCAATCCGTATGCCACGCCCGCCCGGATCGTCCCGGACCAGCCGCAGGCTCCCGCGCCGCAGCCCGCGCCGGAACCGGGGACCGGGCGCCTCATCGGCGGGCGCTACCGCCTGCTCTCCAAGCTCGGGCACGGCGGCATGGGCACCGTGTGGCGGGCCAAGGACGAGACCGTGGACCGCGAGGTCGCCGTCAAGGAACCGCGCGTTCCCGACCACCTTCCCGAGCGTGAACGTGCCAACGCGTACGAGCGGATGCGGCGCGAGGCGCGCGCGGCGGCGCGGCTCGACCACCCCGCGGTGGTGAGCGTGCACGACGTGGCGGTCGTGGACGGACAGCCCTGGATCGTCATGGAGCTGGTGCGGGGCCGGTCGCTCGGTGACGCCCTCCAGGAGGGCACACTCGGCGTCCGCGAGGCCGCGCGCGTCGGTCTGGAGGTCCTCGGTGCCCTGGAGGCCGCGCACGCGGCGGGCATCCTGCACCGCGACGTCAAGCCCGACAACGTGCTCCTCGGCCGGCACGACCGCGTCGTGCTCACCGACTTCGGAATCGCCCAGATCGAGGGCGAGACCAGCCTGACGGACACCGGCGGTTTCGTCGGCTCACCCGAATACATCGCCCCGGAACGAGTGCTGGGCCGGCGCCCCGGTCCCGCCTCCGACCTCTGGTCGCTCGGTGTGGTGCTCTACACCGCGACCGAGGGTGTCTCCCCCTTCCGCCGCAGCAACACACCCGCCACGCTTCAGTCGGTCCTCAACTCCACGCCGGCCGCGCCCGGTTCGGGCGGCGGCCCGCTCGCGGAGGTGATCAACCGGCTGCTCAGCAAGGAGCCGTCCCACCGCCCCGCGGCGGCCGAGGTGCGGCGCCTCCTGGAGGAGGCCGCACAGCCGCCGGCCCCGGCGCCCACCCAGGTCGTGCGGATCGAGGGCCCGGACGGACCCGGAGGGTCCGGCGGCAGGGGTGTCCGGGTCGGCCGCAAGACCCTGATCGGCCTCGGAGCGGCGGTCGTCGCGGCGGCGGTGGCGGTGTACCTGGTGATCGCGGACCCGTTCGCCGGTCCGCTGCCGGACGGCTGGCAGAAGAAGCACGTGACGGACGTCGCCGCGACACTGGCGGTGCCCGCCGGGTACCAGGAGGCGAAGCCGGACCGGACGTCGGACAAGAAGCACTGGGTCACGTACACCGACTGGAGCGGGAGCATCTGGATCGGGCTGACCCTCGCCAGGAAGTCCGAGGACACGAACAAGGAGATCAAGGGCTCGGCGCGGGCCGAGATGTACGCGGACGACGGTGAGTTCAAGGCGACCGGCTCGTACGACCTGAGCATGCCCGAGGGCTCGAAGACGTCTCCGGACGCCGGGGTCACGTACCGGGGCGGGCAGGCCGCGGAGAACACGGTGGGCTACACGACCACCGACAGCCAGAACCCCCGCCCCCGCGAACTCCGGCTCTTCTACTACAAGTCGAAGGCGGGCGACATGTACAAGCTCACGATCAGCTATCCGCGCAAGGGTGACTTCACGGCACGAGGTCGTGAGGTGGCCAGGACGGCGATCGCGAACCTGGACATCGACAAGCCGTGACCGGCCGCGGCGGTGCCGCGCGGGCGGCCGGGGTCGCGGTGGCTGTGGCCGCGGTCTCGTCCCCGGTGACCGGACTGTGATCGGGAACGTGATCCCCCGGTGATCGCCGGATCGACAACGCCCTGATCAGCGCGTTTGCTGCCAGTGATCACTGGCGGTGTGTGAGTACTCGGTGAAAGGCCATTACCGACGGGTACCCAAAGGGAGCGAGCGGGCATACTCTGCGGCTCATGACGGACTCGCAGGCCGCGGAGCAGGCCACGGAAAAGACCGGCGCCGACGAGACGGCCGGTACCGACGCAGCGGTCGGCGTGGCCGCGGTGACCGGCACGGACGCGGCCGGCCCGGATGCCGCCGCCGGTCCGGACGGCACCGCGGGCGCCGACGCGCCAGGCGTCCCCGGTGTTATCGGCACCAACCCGCTCGCCCCCGCCCCGGTCGGCGCCCGTACCGCCGCCGATGTCGTCACCCCCGAGCTCGTTGCGCAGCTCACCAAGGGCGTGGCCGGGTCCGGGCGGACCGCCAACCACACGCCGTTCACCGGCGAGAAGCTGGCCGACCTGCCCGAGTCCACCCCGGAGGACGTCGAGAAGGCCTTCGAGCGGGCCCGCGCGGCCCAGGTCGCCTGGGGTGCCACCCCGGTACGGCAGCGCGCCGCCGTCCTGCTCCGTTTCCACGACCTCGTGCTCGCCCGGCAGGCCGAGGTGCTGGACCTGATCCAGCTGGAGACCGGCAAGGCCCGGCTGCACGCCCACGAAGAGGTCCAGGCCGTCGTGGTCGCCGCACGGCACTACGGACGCAAGGCGCCCGCGTATCTGCGCCCCAAGCGGCACACCGGCGCGGTCCCCACCCTCACCAAGGTCACCGAGCTGCGCCACCCGCGCGGTGTCGTCGGGCAGATCGCGCCCTGGAACTACCCGCTGGAACTGTCGGTGGGTGACGCGCTGCCGGCCTTCGTCGCGGGCAACGCCGTCGTCATGAAGCCCGACACCGAGACCTGCCTCACCGCCCTGTGGGCGCGTGACCTGCTCATCGAGGCCGGGCTGCCCGCCGAGGTCTTCCAGGTCGTCCTCGGGGACGGGCCCGTCGTCGGACCCGAGGTCGTGAAGCACGCCGACTACGTCTCCTTCACCGGGTCGACCCGGACCGGCCGCGAGGTCGCCCAGGGCGCCGCCGCCCGTCTCGTCGGCGTCTCCCTCGAACTCGGCGGCAAGAACGCCATGGTGGTCCTCGAGGACGCCGACATCGACAAGGCCGCCGCGGGCGCCGTCCGTGCCTGCTTCTCCTCCGCCGGTCAACTCTGCATCTCCATCGAGCGGTTGTACGTCCACGAGTCGATCGCCGACGCCTTCGCGGAGCGGTTCGCGGCCCGCACCCGGGCCATGCGGCTCGGCACGTCCCTGGCGTACGGGGCGGACATGGGGTCGCTGGTCGGGGAACGGCAGCTGGAGACGGTGACACGGCACGTCGAGGAAGCCGTCGCCAAGGGGGCCACGGTCCTCGCCGGCGGTGTCGCCCGGCCCGACATCGGCCCGTACTTCTACGAGCCCACCGTCCTCGACGGAGTGGAGGCCCCGATGGCCGTCTGCGCCGAGGAGACCTTCGGCCCCGTCGTCTCCCTCTACCGGTTCACGACCGACGACGAGGTCGTCGAGCTCGCCAACGCCACGCCGTACGGCCTCAATTCGTCCGTCTGGACGAAGGACGGGCGGCGCGGTCGCGCGATCGCGGCCCGGCTGCGGACCGGGACGGTGAACGTCAACGAGGGGTACGCACCCGCGTACGGCAGCGTCCAGTCGCCCATGGGCGGCATGAAGGACTCCGGCCTCGGCCGTCGGCACGGCTCCGAGGGCATCCTCAAGTACACCGAGGCGCAGACCGTCGCCCATCAGAGGCTGCTGCCGATGGCGCCGTCCCTCGGCATGGACGACGAGAAGTACGCGGCGTTCATGAGCCGGAGCCTCAAGGTCATGAAGGCGTTCCGGCTGCGCTAGGCACCGGCCCCGCGGGGGTCCTCGACAACGATCCACGGTTCGCAACGGTTCTCAATGAGGAGAGCGGCACGTGTCACAGGAGAGCTCTGTCCAGGAACAGCCGGACGAGGGAACGTACGACTACGACGTCATCGTCGTCGGCTCCGGTTTCGGCGGCTCCGTCACCGCGCTGCGGCTGACGGAGAAGGGATACCGCGTAGGTGTCCTCGAAGCGGGCCGGCGCTTCACCCGCGACGCGCTCCCCAAGAACTCCTGGGACATCAAGAACTACCTCTGGGCCCCGAGGCTCGGGATGTACGGCATCCAGCGCATCCATCTGCTGGGCAATGTGATGGTGCTCGCGGGAGCGGGCGTCGGCGGCGGTTCCCTGAACTACGCCAACACCCTCTACGTGCCGCCGAAGCCGTTCTTCGAGGACCCGCAGTGGAAGGACATCACCGACTGGGAAGGGGAGCTGAAGCCGTACTACGACCAGGCCCGGCGCATGCTGGGCGTGCGGCTCAACCCGACCATGACCCCGTCGGACGTGCACCTCAAGGCCGCCGCGGAGCGGATGGGGGTCGGTGACACCTTCCACATGGCACCCGTGGGTGTCTTCTTCGGCGACGGACAGGACGCGGACGGCCGGGCCAGGGCCGAGCCCGGCGCGGAGACCGCCGACCCGTACTTCGGCGGGGTCGGCCCCGCCCGCAAGGCCTGCACCGAATGCGGCGAGTGCATGACCGGCTGCCGCCACGGCGCCAAGAACACCCTCAACGAGAACTACCTCTACCTCGCCGAGAAGGCGGGCGCCGTCGTCCATCCCATGACGACCGTCGTGTCCGTCACCGACGACTCGCGGGGCGGCTACGCCGTGGGGACCCTCCCGACGGACGAGCGGCGCAAGGGCAAGGGCCGGACGTTCACGGCGCACCGGGTCGTCCTCGCGGCCGGCACCTACGGCACCCAGACGCTGCTGCACCGCATGAAGGCGGGCGGTCAACTGCCGTATCTGTCACAGAAGCTGGGCGAGCTGACCCGCACCAACTCCGAGGCGCTGGTGGGCGCGCAGACCGACAACCGGCGCTACCGGAAGGCGCACGGGACGCCCAAGGCGGACTTCACCCAGGGCGTCGCGATCACGTCCTCGATCCACCCGGACGAGAACACCCACATCGAACCCGTCCGCTACGGCAAGGGCTCCAACGCGATGGGCGGCATGTCCATCCTCCAGGTCCCTTACGCGGAAGGCTCGTCGAGGGTCGCCGGATGGCTCGTCAACGCGGCCAGGCACCCGCTGCTGGTGCTCCGTTCGCTCTCCAACCGCCGCTGGTCCGAACGCACCATCATCGGGCTGGTCATGCAGTCGCTCGACAACTCCCTGACGACGTACCTGAAGCCGAAGGGTGCGGGCAAGGGGCTGTTGACGGCACGTCAGGGGCACGGGGCTCCCAACCCCAAGCAGATCAAGGCGGCTTCGCAGGCCGCCTCCGTCCTCGCCGAGGAGATCAACGGGTTCGCGGGCAGCAATGTCGGCGAGCTGATGGGCACCCCGCTCACCGCGCACTTCCTCGGCGGCTGCCCGATCGGTGCCGGGGCGGACGAGGGCGTCATCGACCCCTATCACCGCCTCTACGGCCACCCGGGCATCTCCGTCGTCGACGGTGCCGCCGTCTCCGCGAACCTGGGCGTCAACCCGTCGCTCACGATCACCGCGCAGGCCGAGCGGGCCATGTCGTTCTGGCCCAACAAGGGCGAGGCCGATCCGCGTCCGGCGCCGGGAGCCGCGTACGAGCGTCTCAAGGCGGTGGAGCCGAGCCGGCCCGCCGTCCCCGCGGACGCCTTCGGCGCACTGAGGCTGCCGTTCCTGGGCATGCCGACGGTGCCACCGAAGCAGTAGCCCCGCCCGGAACCCGGGGCGTTCCTTCCCGAAGTACCGGACGGCCCCCGGGCCTTGGTCGGCCCCCGGCCTCGGCCGGAGCCCGGGGCCCGGGGCCCGCACGAGTCCCGGACGCGAAGAAGGACCCGCACCAGTTCCGGTTCCGGACGCGAAGAAGGACCTGCGCCCCCCTCCGAGCGCAGGTCCTTCTCCTTGTACGGGGCTGATGCCCGCGTCAGTCGTGTGCGGCGGTGTTACGCGCTCGCACCGGACTTGCGGCGACGGACGACGACCAGCGCGCCGGCACCGGCGACCACGGCGATACCGCCGGCGAGGCCGATCATCGGCAGGGCGGAGCTGGAGCCCGTCTCGGCGAGGCTGCCGTCGACCGCCGGGGTGTTGCTCTTGTCGGCGGGCTTGTCCGAGACCGGGACCTTGCCGCCTTCCTGCGGCTTGGTGCCGCCGGTGTCCGTGCCGGCCGCGACGATCTGGAACTTGTACGCGACCTCGCCGAAGCCGGTGCACTCCGCCTCGGCGTCGCCGTAGATGCTGGCGCCCAGCGAGAAGGCGACGCCGACCGGGGCGTTGGACGTCACGTTGATGCGCAGCGGGATGTCGACCTCGTAGTCGGGCTTGAGCTCGTCGGTGTAGCCGACGTAGCCGACCGCGTAACCCTGGGAGTCGACGTCCTCCCAGGCCTTCTCGACCGGGTTGTACGCCTGGAGCCGGACCTTCTTGCTCTGGAAGAGGTTCTCGCCCGCCTTGTCGGAGGACGCACCGGCGAAGAAGCCGACGTCGCTCAGGGTGGCGTCGGAGTTGTTCAGCACGTCCAGGGAGAACTTGTGCCAGCCGCTGCCCCGCGCGATCTTGCCGGACAGGCCGTTGATGGAGACCTGGACCGCGGAGTCCTCGCACTCGCCGGTCTCGGGGTCCGGGGACTCCGACTCCTCCGGCTCGGAGGAGCTCGGCGCCGGGGCCGACGCCGAGGCGGAGTCGCTCGGGGCCGGGGCGGACGCGCTGGTGGACGACGATGCGGAGGCGCTGGCCGACGCGGAGTCGGACGGCTCGGGAGCGGCCTCGGACGAGCTCGGCGACGCCGACTCGGAGGAGGACTCGGACACGCTCGCGCTCGGGGTGGGGTTCTCCTCCGCGAACGCGGCCGGCGCGACCGACAGCAGCGCGAGCGGGGCTATGACAGCCGTCGCGGCCGCAGTGGCCATGGCACGGCGAAGCTTCATGAAGACCTCGGAAGTCCGGAGCGCCGTGAACTCGCGGCGCGCATATGGCTTTTATGGGTGAGGCCTCCGCGTGTGGGGCGCGGTTGTGGCCGTTGGTTCTGCAGGTGTGACCGGCGAAAGCTGAGAATGGTTGTCCTTCAACTCACGTAATTCTTATGTGGGCTGGGTCACACCCGGACGCGCCTTGTGTACGTCCTTCGAATCGCTCGGAAGTGTCCTCCGCCGAAGAACCGTCCGCACGGGCGCGCGGCCCGCCGCCGCCGGCTGCGGGCGGTCATCGGGGTCCCGCTCGCCGTCGCCGTGGTGGTCGTCGCGGTGAACCCCGGCGTCGGGGCCCCGGCATGGCGAAGGGCCCCACGGGACGGATGTCCGCGGGGCCCTTCGCTCGTCAGCACCGACGTCAGGGCAGCGCCGATGCCTGGAAGCGGCGCCGGGGGGTGCGCCGTTGGTCGAGGGGGTGGCCGCCGGTCGTGCGCCGCGGCGCACGGGGCGCACGTGGTGCCGACCTTGGCGGGCCGTGTCGCGGGGTGTGGCTCCGCGGCACGGATCGAGTTGTCCGGTGATTGTCGACGAGGCTGCCCAGCACGGGACTTGGGACTGTCCCGAGCGCTGGACCGCACAGGATTGACCTGCGGTGTGCGCTGTTCTCGCATCGTGCCGGGTGGGCGACGGCCTCCGAACCGCCGCGACACCGCTGAACAGTTTCCGCCGGACGGCCCCGGGCGTCCCCGGAGCCGACCGTTCTCTTGAGTGACCGGGCTGCTGTCCCCTGCCGTCCGGTCACAGCACCTGGAGCGAGGTCCCACGACGCACGGCACGATCCGTACGTCTCATCGCTCCAGCGGAGCCACGCGTGGTTCTTTCGGGCCCGCCCCTGGCTGACACGGACATCAGGAGAAACGAAGTCCGCGGCACCCCGGTCACGCGCCGTACGGGTGAGAGGGAATGCGTACGTGCGTACGCCGGGTACCGGGCCGCGCGTCCCGGAGGCCGTGGTCTCTCGGCGTACCCGGGGCACGGGTCTCAGACGCGGCCGCGGCACAGTTCGAGGAGGGTCATGGCCAGCGAGGTGCCCGGCTTGCCGAGCGCCTCCCGGTAGTGGCCGAGGATCTCCATCTCGCGGGACAGGTTGACCCGTCGGCCGCCGGAGGTGATCCGGGCCTCCTGGATCACGGCCGAGACGGCCATCCGTTCCTGCACGAGACCGATGATCCGGTCGTCGAGGGCGTCGATGCGCTCACGGGCACCGGTGATCACATCGGCGGCCTCGTCGGTGCGGGCGCCGGTCTTGTCGAGTACGTCGGCCATGGTGGGGCTCCTCGGTGGAAGGGGTGCCCCGGAGCGGCTGGGCCCGGAAACGGCAGACGCCCCGGGCCTTGTCGGCCCGGGGCGCCTGGGAAGTCGCTTGTCAGTTGCTCAAGCAGCACGACCATGGCAGCCGGTGGGCCGGTTGCCATAGGTAAAGAGGAAGGTCGTGTGCGTGAGCATGACGGCAGTATGCACGCCCGCGGGGGCATGGGCCAAGCAGGTTCGGATGGTGAGATCCGGGCCGGAAACCCGGGCGGCGCCACCCCCGCCGCGGCCCCCGGTAGAATCGGCCGTACACACCCTTTTGCTCACCGCCGGAAGGCAGACCGTGCCAGAAGCGTCCCCCGCCGCCCCCGACACCGTCCTGGTCGTCGACTTCGGTGCGCAGTACGCCCAGCTCATCGCCCGTCGTGTCCGTGAGGCCCGGGTCTACAGCGAGATCGTGCCGAGCACCATGCCGGTCCAGGAGATGCTCGCCAAGAATCCGGCCGCGATCATCCTCTCCGGCGGGCCCTCGTCGGTGTACGCGGAGGGCGCCCCGCGTCTGGACCGCGAGCTCTTCGAGGCGGGCGTCCCCGTCTTCGGTATGTGCTACGGCTTCCAGCTGATGGCGACGACCCTCGGCGGCACGGTCGACAACACCGGCGCCCGCGAGTACGGCCGTACGCCGCTGCACGTCTCGAAGTCCGGCTCCACCCTGTTCGAGGGCACCCCGGACGAGCAGCCGGTGTGGATGTCGCACGGCGACGCCTGCTCCGCCGCTCCCGAGGGCTTCACGGTCACGGCCTCCACGGACGTCGTCCCGGTCGCCGCCTTCGAGAACGACGAGAAGAAGCTCTACGGCGTCCAGTACCACCCCGAGGTCATGCACTCCACGCATGGCCAGCAGGTCCTGGAGCACTTCCTGTACCGCGGCGCGGGTCTCACCCCGTCCTGGACGACCGGCAACGTCATCGACGAGCAGGTCGCCCTCATCCGCGAGCAGGTCGGCACCAAGCGCGCGATCTGCGGCCTGTCCGGAGGCGTGGACTCGGCGGTCGCCGCGGCCCTCGTCCAGAAGGCCATCGGCTCCCAGCTCACCTGTGTGTACGTCGACCACGGTCTGATGCGCCAGGGTGAGACCGAGCAGGTCGAGAAGGACTTCGTCGCCGCGACCGGCGTCCAGCTCAAGGTCGTGGACGCGCAGGAGCGCTTCCTCACCGCGCTCAAGGGTGTCTCGGACCCCGAGGAGAAGCGGAAGATCATCGGGCGCGAGTTCATCCGCGTCTTCGAGCAGGCCCAGGCGGAGATCATCGCCGAGGCCGCCGAGGGCGAGGACGTCGCGTTCCTCGTGCAGGGCACGCTCTACCCGGACGTGGTCGAGTCCGGTGGCGGCACCGGCACCGCCAACATCAAGTCCCACCACAATGTGGGCGGCCTCCCCGAGGACCTGGAGTTCCAGCTCGTCGAGCCGCTGCGCAAGCTGTTCAAGGACGAGGTCCGGATGGTCGGCCAGGAGCTCGGCCTGCCGGACGAGATCGTCCAGCGCCAGCCGTTCCCCGGCCCCGGGCTCGGCATCCGGATCGTCGGCGAGGTCACCAAGGAGCGTCTGGACCTGCTCCGCGAGGCCGACGCCATCGCCCGCGAGGAGCTCACCGCCGCCGGTCTCGACCGGGACATCTGGCAGTGCCCGGTGGTCCTGCTCGCGGACGTCCGCAGTGTGGGCGTGCAGGGCGACGGCCGGACGTACGGCCACCCGATCGTGCTCCGTCCGGTGTCCAGCGAGGACGCCATGACGGCCGACTGGTCGCGGCTGCCGTACGACGTCCTGGCGAAGATCTCGACCCGCATCACGAACGAGGTCGCGGACGTCAACCGCGTCGTGCTCGACGTGACGAGCAAGCCCCCGGGCACCATCGAGTGGGAGTAGTCCTCCCGCGAGGGGCGTAGAACCCCCTAGTGCCGCGACAGGCAACGTTCGCCCCGTCGCGACTCCCGGCACGCACTCTCGCCGCACCGGCCGAAAGCCCAAGTACATCCAGTACGAGGAC